>JAGWRJ010000487.1 GCA_028869725.1 Alphaproteobacteria bacterium
CGTCGATCACGTGGTCGAAATCGGTGGTGCCGGCACGTTGGGCCAGTCCATCCAGGCCTGCAGGAACGGAGGGCACATCTCGCTCATCGGTGTTTTGGCCGGATTTCAGGGCGATGTAGCCACGGCGGCGATCATGGCCCAGCAGATCCGGCTGATCGGCATCACGGTCGGCAGCCGCGAGCAGCAGCAACAGATGATCCGGGCTATTGAGGCGAACGGCATCAAGCCGGTGATCGATCGCGACTTCCCGCTGGCAGAGCTCGCGGAGGCATTCCGCTATCAGGAGAGCGGCGCACATTTCGGCAAGATCACGTTGTCGATCAGCTGACATCAGGCAGGCGCGATACCAGCGCCAGGTGGGGCCTGGTTGGTCTTCGCCGGCCCCGGGTCATGCTCCAAGGCATCGTCGCCTCGTGGCGCACGCCCCAAGTCTGGCCTGCGCAGGTCAGGCGCCGGCCTTCGGCTTGTCGATCCGCTCCGCGCGCAGCGCGCTTCGGCGTACCTTTCCTGCATCGTCGCGTACGTTCTCGCTCACCAACTCGAAGCTGCGCGGGCGTTTGTAGATCACAAGACGCTCTGCCAGATGGCGCGTGAGATCATCGAGATCGAGCCCCTCGCGCGGCTGTATGATCGCGTGGATGCGATTGCCGAGGTCGTCATCCGGCAAACCGATCACTGCACTGGAGGCCACCAGCGGATGCTCCTCCAGCGCCGCCTCCACTTCGGCGGGATAGACGTTGGCGCCGCCGACGAGAATCATGTCGCTGCGCCGGTCGGCAAGATAGAGGTAGCCCTCCTCATCGAACCAGCCGATGTCGCCGATCGATTCCCAGCCGCCGGGCAATGTGCGTGGCTTGGCCCCGACATAACGGTAGGTGGCGGGGAACCCTTCGGCCCGCTTCATGAAGATCTCTCCGGTCTGGCCCGGCGGCAATTCACGCCCCTCTTCGTCAAAGGCTTTCATGATGCCACCGTCGAGCGGCTTGCCCACCGAGCCACGATGGCTCAGCCATTCGCGGCCGCTGATCGTTGTGCTGGAGATTCCCTCGGTGCCGCCATAAAGCTCCCACACCACGTCTGGCCCCAGCCAGCCGATCCAGGCCTCCTTGAGCCAGGACGGGCAGGGCGCTGCGAGGTGCCAGATCGTACGCAGCGATGAGACGTCGTATTGCGCACGCACGTCTTCAGGCAGCCGCCAGATCCGCCCCATCATCGTCGGCACGAAATAAACCCAGGTCGCGCGATGGCGCGCGATGTGGGCGAGCGTGGCTTGCGCATCGAATTTGGGCATGAGTACCACTTCGGCCCCTGCTTGCAGCGCATAGAAGGTCGTGATCAGCGGACCATTGTGATAGAGCGGACCGGGCATCAGCACGACGTCATCCGGTACAATGCGCCAGACGGCCTGGCCAATACCGTCGACCACGGCCGGCTGGCCGGACACGATGAGCTTTGGTCGTCCGGTCGATCCGCCTGACGTCGGTGCCTTCCAGGATGGCGAGATGAGATCCGGAAGCGCACTGTCATCACTTGAGTGGCTGAGCAGCGTCGCGGGCGAGAAAACCGGTCGGCTCGACTTGAGCTCCTCGCCGCCGATCACGACCGGAGTATTGGCAAGTTCGACAATGGCATCGAGTTCGGCCTGGGGCAGGCGGGAGGAGACGGGTTGCGGCACCGCCCCCAGCTTCCACACCGCATAACATGCCTCGATGAAGCCGAGCGAATTGGGCAATGCGATGGTGACAAAATCGCCGAAGCGGACGCCCGCCTCCGCCAGCGCGCGTGCCATGCGGTTGGAGTGGCGGTCAAGCTCGTTCCAGCTCAGGCTCTCCTCCGTACCATCGGCGCGCACCAGGCTGACGGCACGCGCCTCGCCCTGTTTGGCAGCGATATTGCGCAGCGTGGCGGGGATGGATGGGAGGTTCTGGGCAGATATCTCAGACATAATGGCTCCGGTGCTCGGTCAGGCCGATCCTATAGTATCGCGCGCGCTGCGGAAGAGGTGCGGCGGTCATTGCCGCAGAGGCCTGTGTGGCACCCAAATCACGATGGCGGGCAGGAGATGCAGACGTCACGGCTGGCGCTGATCTGAGGGGCGCCCCCCGGAAAACCCATTGTTTTGACGAAGACGTCAGACTGCAATTCCGAAAGCATGCCTCGGGCCTCGACGTATCTCCGTATGAACGGCTCCTTCCTTTGGCGGTGGCGGCAAAGCCGTTAGAGGAGGCATTTCTCCTGACCCCGCATCGGCCTGCCGCCTGCCCTGCCATATGCCGCTTCACCGGGGTCTTCGTGCCACTCAGCCTAGCGAAACCACGACCTGATCTCTTACATGTGGAGCGGTGATGAAGAGGCACTCAAACAAATGTTGGACACGATATGGTGACCTACTCGTGGGCTATCGGAACAGTCGCGATACTGGTCGGGTAATCATCAGGCTGATCGGCCATTCATCGGTAATAGAACAGCTTTCCGATCTATCGCAGGTATTTGACCTGGCGACACACTGGCTCGCGCGCCGGATTTAGGTAGGTGCCAGGACAGCCTCCTCTGAACCAAGACGATTGACCGAGAGACCTGTCCGA
>JAGWRJ010000488.1 GCA_028869725.1 Alphaproteobacteria bacterium
GCCATCGCCGACTCCATCGGTGTGCTGGGCGGTTATGTGGTGGCCACTACGACACTGAACTTCAACGGCAGTGTCTATCTCAAGAACTCGATCGATTTCGTCACCAATCAGGACATTTATTCAGGGCTGATCAAGGCGGCCGTATTCGGGTTTATCATCGCCCTGATGGGCAGCTATAGCGGTTTTCATTCCAAGGGCGGAGCCCAGGGAGTGGGTGCGGCCACGACCAATGCCGTAGTGTCGTCGTCCATTCTTATCCTCGCGGCCAACTATCTGCTCACCTCTTTACTGTTCGTACGGTAAATCCAATGACCCAGCCCAAAGTCGAGCTGCGCGGCGTCAAGAAGAGCTTTGGCAACAAGGTGGTTCTGGACGGTATCGATCTCACTCTTGGTACCGGGGAAAGTCTTGTCGTCATTGGCGGTTCAGGCACTGGCAAGTCAGTGATGATCAAATGCGTGCTCGGTATTCTGCGACCTGATGCAGGACAGATCTTCGTCGATGGCGAGGAGGTCACACGCCTGAGCGGTCGGGCGCGCGACTCGATGCTCAAACAATTTGGCATGCTGTTTCAGGGGGCCGCCCTGTTTGACAGCCTGCCGGTTTGGGAAAATGTCGCTTTCGGCCTGATCCAGGGTCACGGCGTAAAGCGCAGGCAGGCGCGCGAAATCGCTATCGAGAAGCTCGCCAAGGTGGGACTTTCTGCCGATGTGGCGATGCTCTCCCCCGCTGAACTGTCCGGTGGCATGCAGAAGCGGGTCGGCCTTGCACGGGCAATTGCGGCCGATCCCAAGGTGATATTTTTCGACGAACCGACTACTGGCCTTGACCCCATCATGGCCGATGTCATCAACGATCTGATCATCTCGACGGTGGAAGACCTCGGCGTGTCGACCCTCTCGATTACCCATGACATGGCAAGTGCGCGCAAGATTTCCGATCGCATTGCCATGCTCTACAAGGGCAAGATCATCTGGCAGGGCGCAACCGAACAGATCGATCAGTCCGGCAATCCTTACGTCGAACAGTTCATCCACGGCCGGGCGGAAGGGCCCATACAGATGGAACTGCGTCGCTGAGCGCATCCGCGCGGGTCGTGTAGACATCTGTGCTATAGCTTGGTCCATGGCAAAACCGCACTCGTTCACCTGCCAGTCCTGTGGAACCGCCTATGCCAAGTGGGCAGGACGCTGCGAAGCCTGTGGCGGCTGGAATACGATCATCGAAGAAGCCCTGCCAATTCCCTCCGGCACAACGGCCACCCGGCGCACGAAGGGCCGCCCCTTCGCGCTTGAAGACCTCAAGTCAACAGATCAGGCTCCTGCCCGTCGCATCAGCGGCATTGCCGAATTCGATCGCGTCTGCGGCGGCGGTCTCGTTCCAGGCTCTGCACTTCTGGTAGGTGGCGATCCAGGTGTCGGCAAATCAACCCTCATTCTTCAGGTACTGGCTGCCTATGCCGCCAGCGGGGGCCGCGCCGTCTATATTTCCGGCGAAGAGGCCATGGGCCAGGTCCGGCTGCGGGCCTCCCGCATGGGCCTTGCCGAAGCTCCTGTGGCGCTGGGGGCGGCAACCTGCGTCGAGGACATTCTTGCCACCCTGCAGCACGGCCCGACTCCAGGCATTCTGGCCATCGATTCCATCCAGACGATCTGGACATCGGCACTGGAGGCAGCACCAGGCACCATCGCTCAGGTGCGCACCGCCAGCTTTGATCTCGTGCGATATGCCAAATCGAGCGGTACCGCGCTGCTGCTGGTCGGCCATGTCACGAAAGAGGGGCAGATCGCGGGCCCCAAAGCCGTAGAACACCTGGTCGATGCCGTCCTCTACTTTGAAGGCGAGCGCGGCCATCACTTTCGGATACTGCGCAGCGTCAAAAACCGTTTCGGCCCCACGGACGAAATCGGCGTTTTCGACATGACAGGGCGCGGACTGGAGCAGGTTGCCAATCCCTCGGCACTGTTCCTTGGTGACCGTCTGGGCGAGGCGCCCGGGGCCGGCGTCTTTGCCGGTCTGGAGGGCAGCCGTCCCCTTCTCGTCGAAATCCAGGCTCTGGTCGCACCACCGAGCTACGGCACGCCAAGGCGCGCAGTGGTGGGCTGGGACTCAGGCCGCCTTGCGATGCTGCTCGCCGTCCTCGACGCACGCGCCGGGCTCTCGATCACCGGCCATGATGTTTATCTGAATGTGGCCGGCGGTCTTAAGATCGGCGAACCGGCCGCAGATCTGGCCGCTGCAGCTGCCCTCATATCCGGGTTCAGCGCCATTCCGTTACCGCAGCATGCGGCGTTTTTTGGAGAAATTAGTCTTTCCGGCGACATTCGCCCGGCCCCCCAGCCCGAACTGCGTCTCAAGGAGGCGCTGAAACTCGGATTTACGACTGCCGTTGTTCCCCCGGGTATCAAGGCCGACATTCCGCACCTGACACTCAAGCCGGTCGCGGATGTCGCACAACTTGCGGCATATCTGACAACCCCGCGCTGACGGGACAAATCATGGTAAACTCGAATCAATGGCTGCGTTGGATTTGAATGTTCTCGACATGGTGATCCTCGCCGTGATTGCGATCTCGGCGATATTTGCCGCATTACGTGGCTTCGTACGGGAATCCCTGTCGGTTCTTGCCTGGTTCGCCGCCGCCGCCGCCGCCGTATTTTTTGGACCGTGGCTCGCGCATAGCCTGCATGGCACGCTTGAGGGCTGGCCCGCCCTCATCATCGGCTATGGCGCCATCTTTCTGGCAGTTGTCATCCCTCTCAGCTTTGTCAGCCACTACGTTGGCCGCAACGTGCAGCAGTCACCGATTGGCATGGTGGACCGGCTGCTGGGTGCGCTGTTCGGGGCGGTCCGCGGGATCGTGATCATCGCGGTCTGCTATCTGCTGTTCTCACTCGCCGTCCCTGCGGCCCATCAGCCCAGCTGGATGACACGGGCCCGGCTCATGCCCTTGATCCGCTCCTCCAGCCACACCATTTTGGCACTAGTTCCAGACCCTCGGCTCGCCGGCCATAGCGGCCTGGAACAGGTTCAGGCGGTGCTGGGTCAAATCCGCCGGGAGCGCAGTCCTGTGGGCATCTCGAGTTCCCCGCCTGCACCCCTGGCGACCAAAAGACCACAAGTCACCTATAGCGCCAAGGAGCGTGAAGCATTAGACAGGCTCCTTGAGGGCAATGGCAGCGGAAAGCACCCTTAACATCTTCCCCCGGCTAAAGGCCGGGCTTTCTCGCGAGGGTTCTGATGAGCGACCCAACCCGGCACGATCTTGCAGACGATGCTGACGAGGACGTACTGCACGAAGAGTGCGGTGTGTTCGGCATTTTCGGGCACGTCGACGCCGGCCCTTTGACGGTATTGGGCCTGCATGCCTTGCAGCATCGCGGCCAGGAGGCCGCAGGCATTGTCACCTATGACGGCACCCAGTTCATCGCAGAGCGCCATGCGGGCCTCGTCGGCGACATCTTCGACGAGAGCAGCGGCCATGTCGAAAACCTCAAGGGTGCCTATGCCGTAGGCCATAACCGCTACTCCACAACGGGTGGCTCAACCATCCGCAATATTCAGCCCATATTCGCCGATCTGGCCGGCGGCGGCATCGCGCTCGCCCACAATGGCAATCTCACCAATGCCCGGATCCTGCGCAGCCGCCTGACCGGTGAGGGCGCGATCTTTCAGTCCACCTCCGATACCGAAACCATCGTGCATCTGGTTGCGCGCAGTAGCGGCGGCATGGTTGACCGGCTGGTCGACGCCCTCAGGCAGGTCGAAGGTGCCTATTCCCTGGTGGCCCTCACGGCCAAAAAGCTGATCGGCGTGCGGGATCCTCACGGGGTCCGCCCCCTGGTACTGGGCGATCTGGACGGGGCTCCCATCCTGACCTCCGAAACCTGTGCTCTCGACATCATCGGGGCTCGTTTCGTACGCGACATCAAGCCCGGCGAGCTTGTGGTCATTACCCAGGACGGCCTGGAAAGCTTTTTCCCCTTCGCTCCGGCAGCTGCGCGCTTCTGCGTGTTTGAGTACGTGTATTTCTCCCGCCCAGACTCCAATGTCGAAGGCCGCAACGTCTATGACGCACGCAAGGCAATCGGAGAGGAACTCGCCCGGGAAAGCCCCGCCAATGCCGACATCGTCATCCCCGTGCCTGATTCCGGTGTGCCGGCGGCATTGGGCTTTGCGCTTGCCTCCGGCATTCCGTTCGAACTCGGCATCATTCGCAATCACTATGTGGGACGGACCTTCATCGCCCCATCGGATCGCATCCGCCATCTGAGTGTACGGCTAAAGCACAATCCCAATCGTGCCAAACTCAAGGGCAAGCGGGTCATTCTTGTCGACGATTCCATCGTCCGCGGGACAACATCAAAGAAAATCGTACAGATGGTACGCGATGCAGGCGCGGCTGAAGTTCATTTCCGCATCGCTTCGCCACCCACCACGCATTCCTGCTTCTATGGCGTCGATACTCCAAACTCCGAAGATCTGCTGGCTCACAAGATGGATGTAGAAGGCATGCGCCGCTACATTGGCGCCGACAGTCTGGCCTTCGTCTCGATGGACGGGCTTTATCGCGCGGTCGGCGAA
>JAGWRJ010000489.1 GCA_028869725.1 Alphaproteobacteria bacterium
GCCACGTAGACAAAACCATGAAACCGCAAGCCACTGCACAAATTGCGCAGGTGGTTGGCCCATACGGTTCCATCCTGCATGTGAAAGAGGATAGTGCGATCATTCGGCACGGTGGTGTTGGATATGCGCATGGTGTCCAGACAGACATTCGGCTCATGGGCCTTTGTCGTGTCGCCTGCATGGGCCAGGGCGCCGCTCGCAGCCACCGAAAGAAGTGTAGCAACCAGGATAGCTTTCATGGGGGGAGACCTCCTCAGGAGCCGCCATTTTGCCGGGAAGCGCCGCGCGTGCCTATCAGAAAAGAACATCGCGGCTCTTGGTTCCCTGAGGGCACGCGGCGCATTGACTTCCGGCGCCGGACTGATGATGGTCCGCTTCCCATTTTCAGCCTGGAGTTCAACCCGTGTCCGCGCCCTTATCCGTGACCTTAACATTACCTGACGGCAAGGTTATGAACTTTGCCCGCGGTGTCACGGGGGCCGAAATCGCCGCTGCAATCGGTCCCGGCCTGGTCAAGGCCGCCCTTGCCTTGGAGCTGGACGGCAGGCTCATCGACCTGTTTCGCCCGATAGAGAGCGATGGGGCGATACGGGTCCTTACCCGTAAGGAGCCTGAGGCGCTTGAAATGATCCGGCACGATGCCGCCCATGTTCTGGCCATGGCCGTCCAGGCGCTTTACCCTGGCACCCAGGTTACCATCGGGCCAGCCATCGAAGACGGATTTTACTACGATTTTGCTCGTGCCGAACCCTTCACGCCCGAAGATCTGCCCAAGATTGAAGCCAAGATGCACGAGATCGTCGCGGCCCACCTTCCGACCCGTCGCGAGGTCTGGCCCCGCGATGCCGCGATTGCTCATTTCCGCGGTATTGGTGAATCCTACAAGGCCGAATTGATTGAAAGCATTCCGGCGAGCGAAGAAGTCTCGATCTACTTTCATGGCGAATGGCACGATCTGTGCCGGGGACCACATTTTCCCAACACGGGGTTGATCGGCGACGCCTTCAAGCTGACCAAGATCGCCGGCGCCTATTGGCGGGGCGACGCCAAGAATGCCCAGCTGCAGAGAATCTATGGCACCGCCTGGCGGGACCGCAAGGAGCTCGACGCCTATCTCACCCGCCTCGAGGAAGCCGAGAAGCGCGATCACCGCAAGATCGGCCGCGAGATGGACCTGTTCCATATGCAGCCAGAAGCGCAGGGATCGGTATTCTGGCATCCCAATGGATACGTTCTTTACAATCAGATGGAAGCCTATGTCCGTCGTCAGCTGGGCCGCGCCGGCTATGTCGAAGTCAAGACCCCGCAGTTGATGGATTCGAAATTCTGGGAGCAGTCCGGCCACTGGGGCAAATATCGCGAGAACATGTTCATCGTGCCGGACGAGGTGCCTGGCACCGAGGATGACGCGCCTATTCTCAGCGGCAAAGCCGAATTGATGGCGCTCAAGCCCATGAACTGCCCGGCGCATATTCAGATATTCAACCAACAGATCCGCAGCTATCGCGACTTACCGATCCGCATGGCCGAGTTTGGCTGCTGTCACCGCAATGAACCGCATGGCGCGCTTCACGGACTGATGCGTGTGCGCCAGATGACGCAGGATGACGCGCACATATTTTGCCGCAAAGATCAGATCCAGTCGGAGACCGAGCACTTTGTTGCACTTCTCTACAAGATCTATCGCGACATGGGCTTTGAAGATGTGGTCATCCGTCTGGCGACCAGACCCGAAAAATTCGGGGGCAGCATCGAACGCTGGACTGCGGCTGAGAAGGCGCTGGGTGATGCACTGCGCGCCACTGGCCATGATTTCGAGATCGCCCATGGC
>JAGWRJ010000490.1 GCA_028869725.1 Alphaproteobacteria bacterium
GACCAGCCCTTCTTCCAGGCACCGCGCCAGCACCTTCTCGAAGACGAACCTCAACGTGTCGTTGTCGCGAAACCGGCCATGCCGGTTCTTCGAGAACGTCGAGTGGTCGGGGACCTTGTCTTCCAGGCCCAGTCGGCAAAACCAGCGGTATGCCAGGTTCAGGTGCACTTCCCCGCAGAGCTGGCGCTCCGAACGAATGCCGAAGCAATACCCCACCACCAGCATGCGGATCAGCAGCGCGGGATCGATCGATGGGCGCCCCGTGCTGCTGTAGTGCGGTGCGAGGTGCTCGTGCGGCTCGTTCAGATCCAGGAAGCGGTCAATGCCGCGGAGCAGATGGTTGGCGGGAATGTGGACGTCGAGATTGAAGCTGTAGAACAGTGGGGCTTGCGCAACATCTTGGCGTCCCATCATCTCGATGCCCTCGACCCGCGTCGATAGCATTCGACCACACGCGCCGCGTCACGTTCCGCAATAGGCCGAGTTTTTCAACAGAATCGACCAAGAGCAGACGCTTGAATGCTTGAGGAGCCCGCATCGACTCTGCGCAATATGCGCGCCTCGTATGCGGCATGACTCGTCTCGGGAACGGATGATTGGGCCATGTTCCCTACCTCAGCATTTCGCATTTTCAGTTCCCAAACTACCCTTACCGCGGCTTATGTGTACTTCGTACGCAATATTGTGTACGATGTAAGCATGACGACTAAGGAACGCCTCTTCGCAGCCGCGAAGAACATCTACGAACGCGATGGCTTGGATGCCCTCACGATCCGTGCCGTAGGGCGCAAAGCCGGGATGTCGGCGATGGCCATCTACCGCCACTTCCCTGACAAGAACGCCTTGATTGATGCGCTCACGCGTGATGGATTCGATGCGTGGGAAGCCATCGTGAGGAAGATCGATTGCGATGATCCGATCCTGTGGCTGAAGCGTGCGGTGGCGAGCTACGCTGACTTCGCCCTGACTGATCCCCATCGTTTCGACGCCGCATTCCTGCTCCCAGCATCCCCTGCGCAGACGTTTCCCATGAAAATCGAAACTGGGCGCTTCTCGATAGTCAAATGCATCATCGCGCAGATCGAGAAGGCACAAACACAGGGGCGGCTTTTGGATGAGTCTCCGATGCAGATCACGCTGATGATATCGGCGCTGGCGCAGGGCTTGGTGTCCATGCATCGAGCCGGACGCGTGGGTAGCGATGAGCAGTTCTGCGCGAGCTACCAAGTTGCCATGGATCGTCTCCTTACTAGCTTCATGAAGGGCCCGGCTTTGTATCGAAACACCAACAAAACCAAAAACGGAAAATAGCCATGAAATTGCTTTTCAAGCTCGTAGGTGGATTGCTTAGCGTGGTCGTCCTCTGCGCACTTGCTCTGATCGCGTTCTTGGCGCTATCGGCAACCCGGCCCGCGCATCCGGTCGGGGTTCAACAGGTCCTTGCCCCTGATCCAGGGCATCCGCCCATCGCCGTGACGATCTTTTACCCGACCGCCCAGACGCCTCGTTTGGTCTGGCTAGGCATTTCGTTCGGGTACCTTGCGCCCGACGCCGCCATCACGGGTGGTCAGCATCCTTTGGTCGTCATCTCGCACGGCACCGGTGGCACGCCCACGAGCCACCTCGACACTGCCATTGCGTTGGCAGAAGCGGGTTACGTCGTTGCCGCGCCACTGCATAACGGTGATAATTTTCGCGACCATTCCGAAGTGGGAACCAGCGAATGGTTCATCGACCGATCGCGGCAGATTGTCCGCGTGAACGACTTCATGCTGGACCAGTGGAAGAGTCGCGATCATCTGGATCCCAAACGTTTGGGGCTTTTCGGATTCTCGGCCGGAGGCACGACGGCACTGATCGTTATCGGCGGCATACCAGATTTGAGTCGCATCGCCCCGCTGTGCAAGAGCCAGCCCGAATTCGTCTGCCAGCTGATGAAGCCGGGAGTGCCCATGCGAATCCCCGCGACCACGGAGTGGGCGCATGACCCGCGGGTCGCCGCTGCGGTTGTCGTTGCTCCGGGCATCGGGTTCACCTTCGAGCCCAACGGTCTGTCCAGGGTGCACGCACACGTGCAGCTTTGGGAAGGAAGCGCCGATGTCACCCTTCCGCTTGCTACCAACGCAGGCGCCGTACGCCGCCTGCTTCCCGACGCTCCCGAGTTCCACTTGGTCGACAACGCAAGTCATTTCTCCTTCCTGAAGCCCTGCGACGCATTGGCCAGCCTGCTGCTGCCGATCTGCAAGGATCCGCGGGGTTTCGACCGTAAGGCTTTCCACGAGCAGTTCGACGCCTCCGTGGTCGCATTTTTCGACAAGAGTCTGCGCGACACGGAGTCGAAAGCGGTGGGGCAAAAGGTGCCAGACTCACCCGACTATCCGACAAATTGAGCCTGCATAAAGGGGAGAGAACGAGGTAACTCGATCAAGGTTGGAACTGGCTGCACGCAGCACTTCCAGAAGCCACGGCTGGGGTGGTCCTCCACCGACCGCGCCAACGCCGCGATCACCTCTGCATCGCGCACCGTCCAGTCCAGCGGCGGCGCGTACCACGCCGAGCGTGCCAGGCCCACGCAGGCACAGGACCGGAGCAGGGGCAGCTTGGTGCTCTTCATGGAGAAACCGCACCGCCTCGCGCTTCTGCGCCGGTCCTACATTTTTTTTGCAATCAGGTCCTTCATCGCCGCCTTCTCCAGCGCCAGATGCGCATACAGGTGACCTGCGCAGCTTCTGCGACCAGGAGCCCAACGCCGTGGTGGCCAAGTGCATCTATGAGCTGATCAAGCACGCCCGGCACGAGGTGTTGTCCGCCATCCAGGATCAAGCGCTGGTGGCCGAGTGTCTGGCAATCCACACTCGCCTGGCCCGCGAGCGATGCACAATTTGCGATAAGTTTTGCCTGCGGAACAATGCGATTAGATGGGGTTATCGAAGGTAGGGCAGGGGCCACAAGCTAAAGATCGAGGGTCTCAAGTGGTGAGACTCAGCCATGTAATATTGATCGTATCGGGCCCACACCTCGCCCGAGGAACCGACCGCTTGAGGTGTCATCGGTTGAGGAATCGTTCAAATGGCGAATGAGCACGAACACCCGCATCCGGGACATCCCGGACACCCCGAGCACCCCGATCACTCGCACCCGGGAAAGCCGCC
>JAGWRJ010000491.1 GCA_028869725.1 Alphaproteobacteria bacterium
CTCGAACCAGGCCGTCGCAACGAAGCCCGGACAGACCGCGTTGACCCGAATGGATGGTGCGAGGGCCCGCGCCAGGGAGAGGGTCATCGTATTCAGAGCTCCCTTCGATGCGGCATAGGCGATCGAGGAGCCCATTCCCAGGACCCCGGCAATGGACGAGACGTTTACGACTGTGCCGTCGCCACTGGCTGCGAGCGCTGCGCGGGCCGCCCGTACCATCTGGAACGGGCCGATGGTGTTGACGGCATAGATATGTGCAAAATCTTCCGCCGAGAGTGCGTCCAGGTCATGATGCGCGGCAAATTTGGTCGTACCGGCGTTGTTGATCAGGATATCGATGCCGCCCCAGCGCGTGACCGCGGCCTGGACCAGGCCACGGCAATCGCTGTCCTCGGCGACATTGGCCTTTACGGCGTCTGCCGTACCGCCAGCGGCACGGATAGTGGCAACCACCTCTTCAGCTTCCGCCGCGCTCTTGGCATAATTGACGAGAACCCGCGCGCCGCGGGAGGCCAGGCGCATGGCTGTCGCGGCGCCGATACCGCTGGCCGATCCGGTGACGATTGCGGTCTTGCCGTCAAGGCTGCGCATGTTCAGTCTCCTGTCTCGGCTCTCCTGCCGTGCTAGAAGGGTTTCGGGATTGATCCTGCCCATTCAGTGCATATGGGCTCCGCGGCTGCAATGAGGTCATGACACGCATCCTGCCCCCCCAGTTTGAACGATTCCCCGATGCCGAGCAGGGCGAAGCGGATGCTGAAGCTTCGGTAGGACTGTCGGGGCTGCCGGTCCATGACTTTCTACCCCATCCGCGCGCCAGGGCGCGCGCCAGCATTCGCCGCCGCATTGTCCTCGTCCGCCATGGCGAGCCACACATCGCCCTGCGCCCGCGCGCCGGCCATCACGACTTCCGCGAATATATCGGCGCCTATGAACAGGCCCATCTTCATCCACAAAGCATGCCTCCGCCGGAGCTCAGCGCGCTCTTGTCGCAGATCGTGGGCGTTGATCGCGTTTTCACCTCGGACCGACCGCGGGCCCGTGAAAGCGGCGCGCGGCTGCTACCGGACGCACAGCTCTGTGAAGAGCCGTTGTTTGGCGAAGCACCGCTTGCCGCGCCTCCCGTTCCGCTCCTGCGCATGCGCGTGCCCAAATGGGCAATTCTGGCGCGCGGGCTCTGGTATGCCGGCTTTCATCCTGGCATCGAGGGACCAGCAGCAGCCCGCGCCCGCGCGCGGCTCGCCGCGACCCGTCTCGTGGCCCATGCCGACAGCAGCGGTGCCGCCGTGCTGGTTGGGCATGGCTATTTCAATTTCATGATCGGGCGCGTGCTCGCCGCGGCGGGCTATCAGCGCAGTGGCAGCCATCGCGCCCGCTTCTGGAATGTGGTCGTATACGACGACTGAGACCGGACCTCGATTTTCAGGCCGGCGCAGCCGGGCAGGTTGCCAGACGGTGCAAGACCTGCTGGCCCTACAGCATGGCAGGGATGACCCGGTCAGGTGGCTTGTGGCCATCAACGAAGGTTTTGATGTTAATAATAACCTTCTCGCCCATATCGATGCGCCCTTCGAGGGTTGCCGAGCCCATGTGAGGAAGAAGGACGACGTTTTTCAGCCTGAGCAACCGCGGATTGACGGCTGGTTCATGCTCGAACACGTCGAGCCCGGCTCCGGCCAACTGCCCGGCCTCGATCTGCCGGGCCAGGGCGTTTTCGTCGATGACTTCTCCGCGCGCGGTGTTGACGAGATAGGCGGTCGGCTTCATCAGCTTTAGGCGGCGGGCTGACAGCAGATGATAGGTGGCCGGCGTGTGTGGGCAGTTGACGCTCACGATATCCATGCGCGTCAGCATCTGATCGAGACTGTCCCAATAGGTCGCTTCGAGTTCGCGCTCGATGTCCGCATGCACCGGTTTGCGATTGTGGTAATGGATCTGCAGGCCGAAGGCCTTGGCGCGCCGGGCTACCGCCTGGCCAATGCGGCCCATGCCCAGTATGCCGAGCCGCTTGCCCCAGATGCGGTGACCCAGCATCCAGTTGGGCGACCAGCCATGAAACTCTTCAGCTTCAAGACACTTGACGCCCTCAACCAGCCGGCGCGGCACGGCCAGCATCAGCGCCATGGTCATGTCGGCAGTGTCCTCCGTCAACACGCCCGGGGTGTTCGTGACGGTGATCCCGCGCTCAAGCGCGGTCTTGACGTCGATGTTGTCGACGCCAGTGCCGAAATTGGCGATCAGCTTCAAGCGGGGGCCGGCCCGCACCAGAACCTTGGCGTCGATTCGGTCGGTCACGGTGGGAACCAGCACATCAGCCTTCTGGACGGCATCGATGAGAGCCGTCTGATCCATCGGCCGGTCTTCGAGATTGAGCTGTGTATCGAACAGTTCGCGCATGCGCGTTTCGATCGCATCCGGCAGCTTGCGGGTCACGATTACGAGCGGCTTGGTCGC
>JAGWRJ010000492.1 GCA_028869725.1 Alphaproteobacteria bacterium
CGCTCCGGGTAAGCGCTATTCTATAGCGATGCGCGCACGCGCGTGAGGTCCGCAATTGGCCCGTCGAAGCGGTAGACCGGACCTTTCCGAGATCGCCCTGAACCGACGCGATTGACCCCTTGCTGACTTCGGTGACGAGTGCGGCAATCACCGCTTTCAGGGCTGGAGCGGACCTACGCCTGACGGCTCGATGAAGTCGCCTTTTGGACCCGTTGCGGACTTCGCGATCCTTGCCGGGCGGTTTCCAAGCGCGGCTCCTAGTTCATCGGTTCGATGTCCCCTGGCTTCCAACTCTTGTCGAACCACGGCTCGAGGGGACCGTAGAGACGCAGCAGTACGTTCCAACCCTTTCCCGGCACGGTCTGTACCCAGTTGGCTTCCTGCCCAGCCGGAGCTTTGGGAGCGAACCAAACGGTTACCGAGCCATCAGCATCCCGCTTTAAACCGGGTGCATTGCTGTCAACCCCAGCATTTTTCTGATCGGTCTCCAGCAGCGAACGGGTCTGGTTGTCGTAGACTACGAACGACCAGAACTGCTTCGCCGGGATCGGACCTGGAAGGGTGACCTTGTACGTCTTTCCACCGTCAAAGTAGCCGCCTTTGGCATCGCGGAAAGCGGCAGCGTAAACAGAGCCTGATCCTACCCTCGCCATCGACATGGCCGGGGTAATCCCTGTCGCGTAGTAGAAGAACATGTTGCGAGCATCCAGCAACCGCTCGGCTCCGCTCAAGAACTGATAGCTGCCACCGATAAAGGCCGTGACCCACTGCCGGTCAGGGTAGAACTTCGCTTGCTCGTCCCGCGAAGCAAACAGGTTTGCCCTGGCGAACCCGTTAGCGACTGCAACGGCGTCCGTCAGAATGGCCTTCATCCGGGCGTCGGGGGCAAACGGCTTGCTCTTCTTTATGCCAATTGCCGCGAACAGCCCCACTTTATCAGGATCAACGAAGTCGGCAGGTTCATTCTGCACAACGCCATTGAGTTCTTCGTAGAAACGGAATGTGTTCGAGCTGATGGTGTTGAACTTTAACCCTGACGTGTTCACGAAAGTCGTGGCCGGAAGTTCACCGGCTTCAGTCGTCGCGCCATAGAGCGGGTAAAGCTGCGTGTTTTCTTTCAAGCTCCGAACGGCAGCGGCGATGTCGCCGCCTTTTACAAAGGCCCTAAAAAATACCACGAGAGTGTTGGTGCGCGGCTTGATGATGAAGTGGCCATCACCAGGCAGGCTGTCGGTGTAACCAGGAGGAACGAAAAGATATTTCCCGCCCTTTCCCGCATCCGGACCCGTTAGCCCGATATCCGTCACCCAGCGGAAGTAAGCGTCGTCAACAGGCCCCAACACGCCGGGCGGCACTTGCATAACGACTGGACCGTCCTTCAAGTCGAGGCATGTGAACGCATAGACGGTCGTTGTGTTGGGGGTCAGAAACAGCGAGCGCGCATCCATCAGGTCCTCGGTAATCCCGATAGCCTGATTGCGTTTAACGCCGACGCTTTCGATGCCCTTGCAGGCGGCGTAGACTGACGTGGCGGGCATTCCGGCAAGGAAAGCTTCAACGCCGCGCCCAAAGTCGATCTGGTCGTAAACCAGCTGCGTGGTCTTTTGATCGGGAACGCCATTGTTGAACTTCAGCGTGCCGATACGCGTCTCCACCGCATCTGGCGTCGTGATGTAGGACGGAACATCTGCGGAGTATTTGGGCGAGGTCGCATTCTGCGCCAATGTTGGAGCGGTGACTGCCGATAAAAGAAATACTGCTGAGACCTGGCCTAATCGACAGACGCGCAAGGGCTTCGACATCGGAGTTCCTCCACCTGTCCGGCTTGTAAGATGGAGTTGCCATTAGTCGCTTTGACATACGTCAAGGTCGGCCAGACCGATGGCCGCTTCTGGACCTCATGCGAAGTCCGGTTCGGCTTCCAAATAGTCCGCTAGTTGGGGTAAAGCGGAAGACGCATTCCGGCATTCAAAACGGCGCTCATGACCCATAGCAGGCACTCGGTCGCGTGGGTAAATTAAGCACTGCCCTAACTTTCGGAGATCAGAATGCGGGACGAACGAGACAAATATGGGGACCTGATAAATCCAGCCGCGCGGTATCAAGATTTCGTGCTCCAGATTTACGACCTCTGGGCGTTGGCTGAAAAATACGGGTACTCAAGAGAGGCTCGTGACATTCTCAACCAAGCTCGCCTTAAATTCATGGACGAATTTCAGGCGCTGCATCCCGGCTTCGGCAGTGGCCGCGCGATTTGGAAGTAAGGTCGCGTCGGTGATCGGCTTCGTTCATTCGTCGATGTCGCCTTCTGGCCGATTTTGTTGCAGAACTAGCTTGAGAGGCGATGCGAACCGTGATTCCCTCGATTTGAGGC
>JAGWRJ010000043.1 GCA_028869725.1 Alphaproteobacteria bacterium
GGTGCCGGACAATCCAGTGGCACAACTTTGACGAGCGGCTTGCCGGATTTGGCGATGACGAAGGGCTCGCCCTTGGCGGCCGCCTCGACCAGGCGCGACAGATGGGTCTTGGCCTCATGGATATTGACTGTTCGCATCTTGCTCATAACCTTAGTCTAGTTGACTTAGTTTATGCCGCGGCCAATTAGATTGCAAGCTTGAGCGCGAGGCGCGTGAGATCGGCCAGCTAACGTCCTTCGCGCTGCCAGGCGATGAGCACGGCGGAAAGCACAAGTAGCAGCACTGCCCAGGCGGGCAGGAGCGGCTTTTGCTCGGCACTGGTGACGCGGTAGGCGTTGTTGGTTCTAAGGCCGATCCAGTGACGGCCAGACGCGGTCTCGTCGCGGCCTACCATGCGCACCTCAGGTACGCCGCCATCGACGAGCCAGTGAACCGAGCCGCCACTCTTCTGCGCCAGGGGCTTGAGGATGGCAGAGGTGGCGCGGACATCGGCCATTTCCCTCGGGTTCAGGGGGCCGGCGGCGGCGACTGCAGTCAGCGTTCCGTTTTTCAGCCGATAAAGACCGAGCTGATGGATGGGGGCGCTCGCGCGCCAGCTGCCTGGTCCTGCCTTGTGCAGCGCAAGCGTGCGCGTCTTGCCGTCGGGCTCGGTCAGGATCACTGGCGGTGCTGTGTTGGCCATCGTGTGCCGAAAGACGTGGATGGTGCCGCCCTGGATGTTTGCGGTGAGCCGCTCCTCGCTCAGTTCGGGCTCTTTCATCAGCCAGTGGGCGACACGGCGCAACAGTTCGGCGACCGGTCCGCCGCCTTCATAGTCGCGGGCCCAAAGCCAGGCCTGATCGGAAAGAAGTTCGGCCACCCGTCCCTTACCGACGTGATCGAGGACGAGCAACGGTTTGTCCTGCGGTCCCTTCATCAGGGTCTCGCCCGATACTGCCTGGGCACCAATGAGACGGAACCAGCTGCCCCAGGTGGCGGGCTTGCCTGCACTGTTGGCACCATCAAGTCCTGCGGTGACCGGATGGGCTTCGCCCAGCCGTGTGAGCTCGGGGCGGAATTTCTGGGTGATGATAGTGCCGGTGGGGCGGGCGGGCAGGATGCTGGCGAGGGCTGTGCGATAGATGCTCACGTCGCCGGTGAATTCCGGACCAGAGGAGACCAGAAGGGCGCCGCCATTGTCGACATAGCGGACGATGTTTTCAAAATAGGCCGGTGGCAGAAGTCCGCGCAGGCGATAGCGGTCGAAGATGACGAGATCAAAGCTGTTGAGCTTGCGGTTGAAGAGTTCGTCGACCGGAAAGGCGATCAGCGACAGTTCATCGGCCGGTGTCGTGTCGGCCTTGGTAGGCGGGCGCAGGATCGTGAAGTGCACCAGTTCGACGGAGGGATCGGCCTTCAGAAGACTGCGCCAGACGCGCTCGCCGGCATTGGGCTCACCAGACACGAGCAGGACATGCAGGCGGTCGCGGACGCCGGTGACGGGAATGACGGCACGATTGTTCTGCAAGGTAAGTTCGTGGGGTCCCGGTTCGGCGATGAGTTCGACGACGTTTTCGCCCTCATGATGAATAGGCACCTTGATGGTGGTGGTGCGTCCGACCGGTACGAGCACGCTCGGGCGCTCCTTGCCGTCCACCCGTACGTGCAAGCGGGCACTGCCACCTTGTGGTCCGCCAAAATCATCGATCCGAAGCGCAATCTGTGCGTTGTGGCCGACAATGGCAAAGCGCGCAGCACTTTTGACTGATAGTTTGCGGTCGGCTTCATTCTTGCGTCCGGTGATCAGGACCTGTAGCGGCGCCTTCAGTCTGAGCCTGTCGGCTGCAGGGGCATCCGTGACTTCGCCATCGGTGATGGCGATGGCCCCTGCCACACGCCCAGGCGGCACAGTGGCCAGTGCCGTATCAAGGGCATGAAAGAGTTCGGTGCCCGTGTCGTCACCACTTGTGGAGGTGCGCACCATCACCTCGCGGATGTCGAGATGGGGATCAGCCGCCTTGAGCCGGGCCCGTATCACCGCTGCAGCATGCCGGGCCGCCTCTTTGCGTCCGCCGATATCCATGCTCTGCGTTTGATCGACGGCGAGGGCCACGACATCGTTCAGAGGCTGACGCGTCTGATGCACGATGATCGGGTTTGCCAGGGCTGCGAGCACGAGGACAAAGGCGAGCCCGCGCCAGATCATGCCGCGGGCGCGACGCACGAGGCCAAGTCCGGTGATGGCAGCGGCGAGGGCGGCGAGGAGCCAGATGAGCGCCCAGGGCAGATGCGGTGCAAAACTGAGGGCGGCGACGTTCACTTTCCCAGTCTCCGCAACAGCGCCGGTACCTGAACGGTGTCAGCCTTGTAGTTTCCGGTCAGCGCATACATCACGATGTTGATGCCGACGCGTACGGCCATTTCGCGCTGATGCTCGCCGCCCGGAACGATCGCCACGATCGGCTCTCCCTGATCGTTGACGGCCCAGGCGGCGGCATAATCATTGCTGCCGATGATGATCGGGGAGACGTCATTGCCGCCGCGTGCAGGTTCGGGGCCAGCATTGGGATCACGTGGAGGTAGCTTCTGGACCCAGAGCGTGCCGCCTGCCCAGCGTCCCGGAAAACTCGAAAGCAGATAGAACGTCTTAGTCAGCACGTGGTCCGCGGGCACCGGTTCCAGGGGTGGCAGATCGAGTTTGCCAAGCAGACGCTTGAGGGTTTGTTCGCCCGGATTGTCGGGACCGCGTGTGGGTCCGAGGGTCAGTTCGCGCGTATCGATGAAGAGCGTGCCGCCATTGCGCATATAGTTCTGAATTTTGCTCAGCTCGGCCTGGGTGAGGGGCCTCTCCCGTGGATCCATCGGCCAGTAAAGGAGCGGAAAAAAGGAGAGATTGTCGGTGGCGAGATTGACCCCCATGGGGGATTTCGGCTCGTAGGACGTGCGGGCCTTGAGCCACAGGCCAAGCCCCGTGAGCCCTGCCTTGCTCATGGCATCGACGCTGGGAATGCCCGTGATGACATAGGCGAGCCGCGTGTTGAGCGCGGCTTTCATGTCGAAGCTTTCGCCAGCCCGTGCCGTGCCGGGCAGGAAAAAGGGTGCGACAAGGATGAGGAGGCTCGCAAAGCCCGCCCAGCGGCGCACTGGCAGAAGGCCGCGCAGCCAAAGCCCGATCAGCGCGTCGATGAGCAGCAGCACAAACGCCGCCATCAGGAGATAGGGGGCAAGGCTCAGCACCGTGCGCCCGCTATAATAGCTCCGGGCAAGTCCGATGCCCTCGAGCGCGACGAAAGGCGTATGGGCGGTGGTGGCATTGCGAGCAAGCGCTGCATCTTCACTGCCATAAAGTCCGGGCGGGTGAGATGCGGATGGCACGAACTGGGCAAGGGCGCGTCCGGTGAGGGGCAATACCGCAGCGCCCGGCTTTTCCAGATGACCATAACCGTCAAGCACGGCAAGAGCAGGATAGCTGGCCGTGTCGTGCACGCCAATGTCAGCGGGTTGCGCGCCGGCTGCGAGCTGGACGAGGCGGCGCAGCATGTCGATGAAGAGACGGGACATCGGAAGGTTCGACCAACCGGGGGCGGCCGGTACATGGAAGAGCACGATCCAGCCCTTACCGCGTGGCGCGCCAGTGACGAGCGGCGTGCCGTCGTCAAGACGCGCCCAGCTGCGTGTGGCCAGTTCGATGCTGGGTTCAGCCAGTATCTGCCGCGAGATGGTGACGTCCCTGGGAACAGAAAGGCCGGCGAATGGCGAGCCTTGCGCAAACGGCGCCAGATGCTGTGGTTTGGCCCAGCCCATGGCGCCGCCGAGATAGCGTCCGCCGCTGCGCAGCGGCACCGGCACCAGGGCATCGGTGCCGTTGGTCATGCGCGGACCTGCGAAACGGATGAGCACGCCACCTTGCTGCACGAAGCGCGCCACGTCCGCGTACGCATCCCCGGTGATGCGGCCGATGTCCGAAAGCACGAGCACTCCAACATGGCGCGAAAGTTCCTGTTCTATGGTGCCGTGGCTGAGGTCGGCATAGGGCGAAAGTGCCCGCCTGAGATAATAGGCACCGGAGAGCAATGGCGATCCGTTCTCGCTGCTGGTGGCGCCAACGATGCCGACCTTCTGAAAGCGGGA
>JAGWRJ010000493.1 GCA_028869725.1 Alphaproteobacteria bacterium
CTCGATGATCGCCTCCGCCTCGCGCAGCAGGGCCGGAACGTCGTGCTCCAGCCCGCGCGCATAGGGGGTTTTGTCCTTGCCCTGGCAACACAGCACCCACGCGCCTTCGACGATCGCCGCCAGCCGCCAGGCTGCAAAGACTACGTAGTAGTCGATCTGCTTATGGTCGAAGCCGGTGTCCTCGGACCAGATCTCTGCCAGTGCACGCGGTGCAATGACGTCGGTCCGGTTTGACAGTCCTTGCACGAACGAGAAGCCGAGGCGCGCGGAAGCATCGCGTCGCCAGAAGAACAGGCAGAGGCCAAGGTCGATCAGCGGATCGCCAAGCGTCGCCATCTCCCAGTCAAGTATTGCGCGCAGACGTGGGGTGTCTGGTGCCATCAGGCAGTTGTCGAGGTGGAAGTCGCAATGAATTACGCTCGCCAGGTTCGAAGGCGGGAGATTCTCGAGCAGCCACTGTCCGATCTGGTCGAGTAGCGGAAGCTCGCGCACACGCTCGCGCGCCCGCACCGACAGCCACCGTTCGATCTGGCGGCGGACGAAGCCGTCGGGACGGCCGAAGCCCTCGGGAAGCAAGGTGCGCCAGTCGATCGCGTGCACCTGCGCAAGGCCTCGGATCATTTCCCGTCCGAGCGCGTCGATGGTCTCGGCCCGGTTCGGCCAGGAGGCGGGCAGGGCGTCGGAAATGGCTACGCCCTCGATCCATTCGGTCACCGCGAAGGGCTGGCCGATCACGCTGCGATCTGCGCACCAGGCCACGGGCCTTGGCACCGGGGCGCGGCCGTAAAGCGCCGAGATTGCGCGATACTCGCGCTCGATGCCGGCAGCAGCCTTGTCGGAGATGACATTGACCGGCGGATGGCGCAGCACCAAGCGGCCCTGGCGCGTCTCCACCAGCCTGGTGACGTTCGAATTGCCACCCGTCAGGACCGGTCCCAGTACTACGTCGTCATAACCTGTCGCTTCGTGAAGCCATTGGGCGAAATGGTCCGTGGCGATCACAGGTTGCACATCAGCCCCCCGTCGGTGAACACCACGGAACCTGTCATGTAGGTCGATCCTGCAACCCACCAGCAGACTTCCGCGATTTCCTCGGGCGTGCCCATGCGCTGCAACGGAATCCGGTTGACGATCGCCCGCCGCGCCCGCTCCGATATGGAGGAGGTCATCTCGGTGAAGACAAATCCCGGGACCACCATGTTCACCAGCACTTGTCGGCGTGCGAGCTCTGCTGCAAGCACCTGCGTCAGGCCCGCCAGACCCGCCTTGGATGCACCATAGCAGCTGTCTCCCGGGAAGCCCCGGAAGCCGACAACCGCGCCGACATTCACGACGGCACCGCCCTGCGGCATGAGTGGCAGCAGCTCGCGGATGATCCGCATCGGTCCGGTGAGGTTAGTCGCCAGCGTCGCGTCCCAATCGCAATCTGCGACGCGATCAAGGGTGCCACCGCGGTGAAGACCGGCGTTGTTTACCAGTACGTCGAGCCGGCCCCACTTTGTGCTTATCTGGCTGGCAAGGCGGGTGAGGTCGTCGACGTTGGTGACATCGGCCGCAATGCCCATCGCGTTCTCGCCCAGCCTTGCCGCAACGTCGGTGATCTCGGCACTACGACTGACGAGGCACACCTTGTCGCCCCGACTGCAGGCGAGAGCTGCGACCGCGTGGCCGATGCCACGTGATGCTCCTGTCACCAGCCAATGGCGAACGCCTGTTCCGGATCCCGCGGGAACCTGTGCCATGTCGGTCAGCCTCTCCGCTCAGAACGAATGCGAAATGGTCGTGCCGACGCCGCGGATGAAGACCGCCGCCACGCCGTCCTGCCCGCTTTCAGCGCCGTCCACCTGGATCCGGGCGGCGGCCAGGGCTGCTGGCGACGTCGACACCGCCAGGTGACCGCCTACGGAGTTTCCCGACATGCCCATGCTAAACTCTCCCATCTCTCACGCTCTGTGTCGTGACCTCGTATGATCGGGCAATGCCGCGTCGTTGACCCGCCAGCGAGCAGCCGCGCGGGGGGGCGGGAAGGAGCCAATGACCTCACCTGACATAAACCGTATCAAACTTGCTATACCCGAGCAAGTTGCTTTGCGCCATGCCGGGGCTGGGGCAACTTTTGATGGAAGTGCCTGAAAAGGAAGGCGAATGTCGGAGCTGCGGGACTCATTATCTGTGGGTAGGTC
>JAGWRJ010000494.1 GCA_028869725.1 Alphaproteobacteria bacterium
CAGCCGCGCTGGCGGCACAAGCCTTCTTGTTGCCGGTGACCCCAAGCTGTTTGCGCGCGCCACGTTCGCAAAAGATCCGTCGCAGCCCTCGCCGAGCGCGGTGGTGCGGATTCACTTTGAGGGCGATGCGCCGCACGGGGTGACGCAGATCTATGCCGATATGGGCCAAGGTATTGCCGCTGCCGATGTCGCGGTCGAAGCTGGCCGCCGTCTGCTCATCGGCTCGGCACTCGATGACCGGCTCCTCAGCTGTACACCGGCCGAAGGCCGCTGAATCTCAGGCCCGGCTGTCTGGCCTCCAGCAGCAAAAAGGGCGACGCCAGGCGCCGCCCTTTAAGGATGAAATCAAACTCTCTGCCGTGCTCAGGCGGCAACTTCCTCGGCGGGATCGCGCAGCACATAGCCGCGTCCCCACACCGTCTCGATATAATTGTCGCCGCTGGTGGCAGCTGCGAGCTTTTTGCGCAGCTTGCAGATGAAGACGTCGATGATTTTCAGTTCCGGCTCGTCCATGCCGCCATAAAGGTGATTGAGGAACATTTCCTTGGTCAGCGTCGTGCCTTTGCGCAAGGAAAGCAGTTCCAGCATCTGATATTCTTTGCCGGTCAAATGCACCCGGCTGCCGTCGACCTCCACGGTCTTGGCATCGAGATTGACGATCAGCTTGCCAGTGGTGATGACCGACTGGGAGTGGCCCTTGGAGCGGCGCACCACGGCCTGGATCCGCGCGATCAGCTCATCCTTGTGGAAGGGCTTGGTCATGTAGTCGTCGGCGCCGAAGCCCAGAGCCTTGACCTTGGCCTCGACGATGGCGTTGCCCGACAGGATCAGGACCGGGGTCTCAACCTTGGCCACGCGCAGGGCGCGTAACACTTCAAAGCCGCTCATGTCGGGCAGCTGCAGGTCGAGAACGATAATGTCGTAATCGTAGAGCTTGCCGAGGTCGATGCCCTCTTCGCCCAGATCGGTGGTGTAGACGTTGAATGACTCGGAGCGCAGCATCAGCTCGATGCTGCGCGCCATTGCGCTGTCATCTTCAATCAGAAGCACACGCATGGAACTCTTCCCCTCCAGCTCTGCCCCAGCCGGGCACCGGTAAACGGACTTTCAGCAAGGTAAGCGAAAATGGTTAACATCCGCTTTCACACTTTTGCCCTATTTCAGATCCTTCGAACAGAGCCTAACGGAAAATAACCCTCCTTGCCGAAACCCTTCTCATCTCTTTGATTCATTTCGTTAAGTTTACCGCCACTTAAGTCCTTTTCGGGGAAGATCGGGTCATGGGGCCGGACCGTCCGGCCCAGGCACGGAAGCTTCCATGAACGCTCTTGTCCGAGATCTTGCCGCTGTTCCCAGGCTTCGCCGCTTTGGCCGGGTAGCCCGCATCGAAGGGCTGCTGGTCGAGGTCACCGGCGCTGCGGGGGCGATATCGCTGGGGGGACAGGCGCATCTGCACGCCTCGGACGGCCTGCAGATTCCCTGCGAGGTGGTAGGTTTTCGTGACGGGCGCGCACTTTTGATGCCGCTGGGCAGCGTGCATGGGGTGGCGCTGGGGGCGCGGGCGGATTTCGACGATCGTCCGCTTCAGATCTATCCCAGCGTGACCTGGCTCGGCCGGGTCATCAATGCCTTCGCCCAGCCCACCGATGGCAAGGGACGGCTCATTCCAGGTCCGGTCGGCTATCCCGTCAAGGCGGCACCACCAAGTGCGCATGGGCGCGCCCGCGTTGGCCAGAAGCTCGATGTCGGCGTGCGTGCGCTGAATGCGTTTGCGACCTGCTGCACCGGTCAGCGCATGGGCATTTTCGCCGGCTCGGGCGTCGGCAAGTCGACACTTATGTCGATGATGGCCCGCCACACCGAAGCAGACGCCATTGTCATCGGTCTCATCGGCGAACGCGGCCGCGAGCTCAAGGAGTTTATTGAGGACGATCTGGGGCCGGAGGGCCTTGCCCGCTCGGTGGTGGTAGCTGCGACCTCCGATGAGCCTGCTCTGGTCCGCCGCCAGGCCGCCTATGTCGCCATGACGGTGGCCGAGCAGCTGCGCGATGAAGGCATGCGCGTCCTGCTGCTCATGGATTCAGTCACCCGCTTTGCCATGGCGCAAAGAGAGATCGGTCTTTCGGCCGGCGAACCGCCGGCCAGCAAGGGCTATACACCGACGGTGTTTGCCGAGCTGCCGCGACTTCTGGAGCGGGCAGGTCCAGGACGGGCAGGCGAGCGCGGCTCGATCACGGCCCTCTTTACGGTTCTGGTCGAAGGCGACGATCACAACGAACCTGTGGCCGACGCGGTTCGCGGCATACTCGACGGTCATATTGTCCTTGATCGGGCCATCGCCGAACGCGGCCGCTTTCCGGCCATCAATGTGCTGCGATCGGTCAGTCGTACCATGCCGGGCTGCAACAGCCCTGAAGAACAGGCAGTTGTCGCCCGCGCCCGCAAGGCGATGGCAGCATATGAAGACATGGCCGAACTGATCCGTCTGGGAGCCTACAAGCTCGGCACCAATGCCGAGGTCGATGCCGCCATCGAACTGCATCCAAAACTTGAGGCTTTCCTGTCGCAATCCAAGGACGAGCATACGTCACTTGAGGCGGGATATGCAGGCCTTGGTTCGATTGTCGGCGAAGGGGTAGTGGGAGAAAATCTATGAAACGCCGGGATACGCTGTTGCGTCTCAAGCGGTTCCGTGTCGACGAACTCAAGCGTCGCATGGGAACGCTCGATGCCATGATTGCGGATGTGGAACGAAAGATCCTCGATCTTGATGAGAGTGTGGCGCGCGAGCGCCAGCGCGCGGGCGAG
>JAGWRJ010000495.1 GCA_028869725.1 Alphaproteobacteria bacterium
CAGCAGCAAAGCGGCGCAGATCGGTGCATGGCGGAATGGTCAGGATTGAGCCTCCGGGTGGGACCACAAGATGGGCCTGGGGGGCCTCAGACGGCGTTATGACGGCATGCATCCGGGGGAGGAGGATGCGGCTGAGGCCCCGAAAGAGGCCGCGCAATACCCGGCCTTCGAAGGTATTGGCCGGGGTGTCGTGAAAGGTCGCTACTGCGGGGCAGCGCGACATCAGGAACACCTGAAAGGCAAATATGGGAGTCCAGATCGTATGGTAATGAATGAGGTCGAACGCTTCCTGTGCGAGATAGCGTTTCAGTACCGTTTTTTCGCGCCCGAACGCGATACTGATCTCGAAACCCGTGTCACCGAAACTTATGGATCTGGCTCGACCGAAGCGCGCGATTTCTACGCCATTGTCGAGGCGTTCGATTCCGCGCCCGCTGATATTAGGTGCCATAATGACGACGCTGTGGCCAAGGGCCTGAAGCGCATCGGCGATTGCCAAGACATGTGCCTGAACTCCTCCAGGGCGATCGATGTCGTATGGACAGACATGCGCAATTTTCATTTCATACCGGGCAGCACCGCGTGCCGCGAAAAAGGAATGTCAAGCGCAGAAATGATGGCAATTTCAGCACCGTGTGGGCAAGTGGTTGAAGATGCCATACAGCATTTACGATGAAAGGCAGGTACTGGCCGATGCGGTTTCGGGTCGTGTGGGAAAGTGCCAGGGAGGTTTCTCACGCTGCACCCTTCCGCACTACCTTGTTTCTATAGGTGCCGACGGGGGCCCGCGGTTGAGAGTGGACGGGGTTCAGACGCGTCGCCGAGAGGAAAAGGTCAACCAGGTGGCAATGTGTCTCTACCGGCATTTGCGACGCGAAGATCGACAGACTGGCTGCTAACGCAAGCGTGAGCCGCTCTCCCCGCGTGGCACGTATCGCCGGGCGAAGCCAAATCGGGGTGGCGGTCTGCACAACCGGTAGGTAAGCCTGCCACTTCCAGTCCCTGTGCCACTCGTCGAAGAGGTCTTCGGCTACATACAGCCTGGCGAGTTCGGATGCTGAATGGCTTAGACTGTTCATGGTTTTCGCTATTCAGACCTTGCCAGAGCGGCTTTCGCGCTATCCATCAGGTGGCGGGGGGTGACTTTGTGAAAATTATACCATATTCCCCGTGCATTGGAGTGCCTTGGAGTTGACCCGGGTGGGTATCAAATTTAGCATTTGCATCGTGGAGATCCCGCCGCGGGTCGTGGACCCAAGGGCGTCTGAGCGCCGCAATTGGAAAATATCGTCGCCGAGTCATTGAGTTATCCGCCCTTGCGGGCGGGCAACAGCCAGCGCTGTTTTATGTGGACCTTGCAATGAAACGCAAAATTCGGGTGGCGATCATTGGTGTCGGCAATTGCTGCTCATCGTTTGTTCAAGGTGTCGAATTTTACCGTGGAGCGACCGAGGAGGGGCCAATACCAGGCCTCATGCATGCCAATTTGGGCGGCTATGAGATCGGCGACATCGAGTTCTCGGCCGCCTTCGATGTAAGCGATGCCAAGGTCGGACGGCCGCTCGGCGTGGCTATCGGAGCTTACCCCAACAACACCTTCCGCTTTGCACAGGTTCCGCCAGGGAAGGTCATTGTTCAAAGGGGCCCGACGCTGGATGGAATCGGAAAATATCTTTCCGGAATTGTGACTGAAAGCAAAGAGCCGCCTGTCGACGTCGCACGTGTCCTGCGTACAACGCGCACGGACGTCGTCGTAAGTTATCTTCCGGTAGGATCTGAAACTGCGACTGAATGGTATGCGGAGCAGGCACTGGCTGCAGGGTGCGGGTTCGTCAACTGCATCCCAACTTTTATAGCCTCGAACCAGGCGTGGCGTGACCGTTTCGAAGCCGCAAACATTCCGCTGATTGGCGACGACATCAAAAGCCAGGTTGGTGCGACCATCGTTCACCGCGTCCTGTCGAGCCTTATGCGCGAACGCGGTGTGCGGCTTGATCGTACGTTTCAGCTGAATATTGGCGGAAACGCTGACTTCCAGAACATGCTGGAGCGAGAGCGCCTTGACTCCAAGAAAATTTCAAAGACGCGCGCCGTGACCAGTCAGTTCAACGGCGAACTAATGCCGGAAAATGTCCACATCGGGCCCAGCGACTATGTTGCGTGGTTAACGGATCGCAAGCTCGCCTACATCCGGCTTGAAGGTACAGGCTTCGGAAACGTTCCTATTGCCTGCGAGGTTAAGCTGGAAGTCTGGGATTCCCCGAATTCGGCCGGCGTTGTCATCGACGCTGTGCGCTGTGCTAAGCTTGCCTTAGACCGCGGCCTGGGCGGAGCGTTAATCGGGCCGTCCAGTTACTTTATGAAGTCGCCGCCACAACAATTCCCAGAACATGAAGCCCGCGGCATGGTCGAGGAATTCATCTGCGAGGGCGGCGCTCAAAAGCCCGCGACGGATCGCACCAAAAGAACCAAGGGTGCCGCAAACAGGAAAGAGTCATAAATATCGAGCACGCCACCATGCGCGGCCAGTACAGGGCGGAAGTCCTTCCTGCGGACGTACCTCTTCATCGCGGAAATCACGAGGTCGCCCATGGTTCCAGCTGCGAGCGTGCAGACAACGACAGCGACAGCCGATAGCGGCGTGAGCCCAAGCAGATAACGGGATGCGGCATAACCCGTTAGTCCTCCCACCACAAAGCCGCCAACCAAGCCTTCAACAGTCTTACGCGGGCTCAGGCGAGGCAGAAATGAATGCCGCCCAACCAGCTTTCCGACCAGCAGTGCGAATGTGTCGTTCATTTCCACAGTAGCGTAAGCAAGTATGACCCAGCCAAGGCCGTTGTGTCCGGCTCTAAGTATGGCTGTCAGCGCGACCAACACACCGGGAATGAAGAGGCTCATAACGGCAACGACAGTAGCAGATGATACATGACCACGTTCAATTGCTGCGCTGATAACCAATAGTGCCGCAATGCTGACCAGTATGGCGGGAATGAGAATCGCTGATGCGAAGGGCGCCAGAACGATCAGTCCTCCTCCAGCGATAGTAGCACACCAACGAATCGCTACTGCTTTGTTCAAATTGAAGGCGTCAAATAATTCAAGCACGCAGCGATATTCGACCAACAGGAGCAGGAGCAGAAAGGCCCACTTTCCCAGTGCCGCCGGTACCAGGATAGCACCGACGATGATGAACTCCTGCGCATACAATCGCCAAAGCTCCGGCGCCACGCGTCGCCAGGCTGGGAAAATTGAGGCAACAAAGATCAACCCTGCCCCAAGACCGAAAGACATCGCGACTATGACTAATGCAACAATATCGAACTGGCTCAAGACTTCATTATTCACTTTGTTTATGGGCGCGGGCTATAATCGGGTCAAAGGAGTACCAGTTCAGAAACGGACTGATCAAGCTGTGAAAATGTGATAAAATGGTCATTTCCCAGCCTGGCGCAATCGTGAAGCGCGCACGGCGGATGCCCCGGATGATCGCATCTGCCACTTCGTCTGCAGAATATACTCGCGTAGAGCCGGCGATCTTGTTCGTAATTTCGGGTCGTGTCTTCATCTCTTCGCGTAGTTGCGGCGTATCCGTATCTGGAGGATAGACGATCGATACACCGATGCCTTCCGGCCTCAATTCAGCCCGAAGTGATTCCGCAAGACCGCGCAAGGCAAACTTCGACGGCGCATACGCCGTGTAACCATAAAGGCCGATCAGCCCTGCACCTGACGACACAAGTACGAATCGCCCGGCGCGGCGGCGCCGCATGGATGGCAGTGCTGCGCGGACAACGTTGACGGTTCCCAGATAATTGACCTCCATCGTCTTGCTGTAGGCTGATGATGGAAGCTCGGAAAATATTCCTGGCAATACCATGCCGGCGCTCGTCACGACCAATGCGGGCGGGCCGAATTTTGCGATGGAAGAATCAACGGCGGCGGTCACGGCCTCCTCGTTGGTTACATCAACCATTTCCGTGTGAATGCCGACCGATCTTGAAGCCGTAGCCCGGATATCGTCGCAGGCCAGCTTTAACTTCTCTCCGTCACGCGCCAGGATTGAAATGTTGTAGTCCATCCTTGCCAGCTTTTTTGCAAGGGCAAGACCTATCCCGCTTGAACCACCACTCAAAATGACATGGGACGGCAAGAGATTCACCACGACGATTGGCTCTTTCGTACACAAGCACCATCGGAAGGACGGCATGCGTGCGATATGCTGTGCAGAAATTCGTAATGGCCGAAGACTGACGGTATGGGGCCCCGAGTGCACCTACCTTAGCCATTGATTCGGCTTAATCTATTGGGTAATAGATATACAAGGGCGCCGGGCACTGCAACGCCCCTCTCTTCGGCAAATTACGGGCGCGGGGCGCAATCGGGGCGGCCAATCGTTGTGCAAAGGGATCATTGCCCAGGGGGCGACGTGAAGAGATCTTTCGGGGCGCGTCTATGGCGCTGCGGGGCCG
>JAGWRJ010000496.1 GCA_028869725.1 Alphaproteobacteria bacterium
CGGGCGATTTCGAGTTCCGGCGATACTGGCAGGGCATTGGGCGCCGATGAGGCGCCGCCCAGATCAAGCACGTCCGCGCCCTCGGCAAAGAGGGCACGGGCCCTGGAAAGGGCGGCCTCAGGTGCCAGGAAGTGGCCACCGTCGGAAAAGCTGTCGGCAGTGATGTTGAGGATGCCAAAGCTCTGCATCGCCCCTCCAACCGAAAAGGGGAGGCTCTGCCTCCCCTTTGCGCGTTGCGCTGATCCCGTCAGGGGTATCCTAGTGCCCGGGCTGCGGCTCCGGTGCGATTACCCCACGCGGACGGCCTGCAGCTGGCACGGATGGGCCGGCGCCGCGCATCGGCTCGGGTTCATCATAGGGCGTGCGGACCGGAGCGATACCCTTGAGCAGGTTCTGGATCTCTTCGCCTGACAGGGTCTCGTATTCCAGCAGCCCGCGGGCGATGGTGTGCAGATCCTCGAGGCGCTCGCTCAGGATCTGCTGGGCTCGCCCATAGGTCGTGTCGATGATGCGGCGAATCTCGCTGTCGATCTTCTGGGCGGTTGCTTCGGAGATGTTCTGCTGACGTGACACCGAGTGGCCGAGGAAGACCTCTTCCTGGTTTTCACCATAGGCGATCGGACCGAGATCATCGCTCATGCCATAGCGGGTCACCATCGCGCGGGCCATGCGGGTGGCCTGTTCGATGTCGCTCATAGCACCGGTCGTGACCCGGTCATGGCCGAAGATCAGCTCCTCAGCGATGCGCCCGCCGAAGGCCACGCACAGATCGGCCATCATTTTCTCGCGGGTTACCGAGAGCTGGTCGCGCTCGGGAAGGCGCATCACCATACCAAGGGCCCGGCCACGCGGAATGATGGTGGCCTTGTGGATCGGATCGGAGCCAGGCACGGCCAGGGCCACCAACGCATGACCGCCTTCGTGATAGGCGGTGAGCTTCTTTTCTTCGTCGCTCATCGCCATCGAACGGCGCTCGGCGCCCATCAGCACCTTGTCCTTGGCATCTTCCAGCTCGGGCATGGTCACGACACGCTTGCCGCGGCGGGCCGCAAGCAGAGCTGCCTCATTGACGAGATTGGCCAGATCCGCACCAGAAAAGCCTGGCGTACCGCGGGCAATCACGCGCGGATCGACGTCCGGTGCGAGGGGCACCTTGCGCAGATGCACGCGCAGGATCTTCTCACGCCCGGCCAGATCCGGATTGGGCACGACCACATGACGGTCGAAGCGGCCCGGACGCAGCAACGCGGGGTCGAGCACGTCGGGACGGTTGGTGGCGGCAATGAGGATCACCCCTTCATTGGCCTCGAAGCCATCCATCTCGACGAGAAGCTGGTTGAGGGTCTGCTCGCGTTCGTCGTTACCACCGCCCAGTCCGGCGCCACGATGGCGGCCGACGGCATCGATTTCGTCGATGAACACGATGCAGGGCGCATTCTTCTTGGCCTGCTCGAACATGTCACGCACGCGGCTGGCACCGACACCGACGAACATTTCGACGAAGTCCGATCCTGAAATCGTGAAGAAGGGCACATTGGCTTCGCCGGCGATCGAGCGGGCGAGCAGGGTCTTGCCGGTACCTGGCGGGCCCACGAGCAACACGCCTTTGGGAATGCGTCCGCCGAGCCGCTGAAACTTCTGCGGATCGCGCAGGAAGTCGACAATCTCCTTGAGCTCTTCCTTGGCTTCATCAACGCCGGCGACATCTTCGAAGGTGACCCGGCCGGTACGCTCGGTGAGCAATTTGGCGCGGCTCTTGCCAAATCCCATGGCCTTGCCACCGCCCGACTGCATCTGCCGCAGGAAGAAGATCCACACGCCGATCAGGAGCAGCATCGGGAACCAGTTGATGAAGATGCTCATCAGTGTCGGCATGCCCTGGTCAGCAGGCTGAACCTTGATCTGCACATTATGGTCGAGCATGCGCTGGACCAGGTTCGGATCATTGGGGGTGTAGGTGGTGAAGCTCTGCCCGTTCGACAGCTGGCCCTTGATCTCATTGCCCTGAACGGTGACGGCTTTGACATCACCTTGTGTCACTTCCTGGTTGAACTGGGTGAAGGTGATGGTCGAGGCGGTCGAATGGCTGCCCGTTCCCTGGAACATGTTGAACAGCGCCACCAGGAGCAGCGCGATGATGATCCAAAGAGCCAGGTTGCGAAGATTATTCACGGTCGTTCTTTCTCGGGCGATGAGCCACGCACTGAGCCGGCCAACGGGGTCGGTTCGTCTGCTGTGCTGGCAGTGGAGTGCTCCCTATAGATAGGAACATTCTAGCTCTCTGCCAGCGCCAAAACGTTAAGCGCTTTCGCCAGCGCGGGCAATCGCGCTGCCAGGGGTCCAGATTCCAGCGCTTAATCTCCCATATCGGATCGGGAACTTCCACCTTCTGAGGCACCGTTCTCCATTACGCCTGCCGGCACAGTTTCGTGCCTGCGACGTGGTGCCTCGCCCCGCACCCAAAGGCTCGCCGCGCCAAAGCGTTGCCGGGCTCTGGGGACGGGCGAGAGGCGGCAGCCGAGGAGGGTCCTGCCTGCGCCCAATTCTCCGCTGCAGATACTGTTATATAGCGGAACAAGGCGGCGAAAGCGTGGCCGGTAGGTCCTGCCGCTGACCTGCATCAGCACCGCGGACAGGACCCGCAGGCCGATTTCCTGTGGCAGGGCGACAAATGCGTCGCGGTCGAACTGCAGGCCCTCGTCGCATCCGCTGCAGTGGCGCGAGAGGAATGTCTCGGTCGCGCTTTGCAGGGCAGCGCGGGCGCGGCTCAGATGGTGGGCGGCAAGGGCGAGCCGTTCGGGGGCAAGTCCGGCCTCGATCAGGGCGGGCCAGGCCTTTCGCAGTCGTACCCGGCAAAACCGCGGATCCTCGTTCATGGGGTCCTCGTGCCAGGCAATGTTCTGCGCGCCCAGCAGCGCGCGCAGCGCGGTGCGGGGGTGCGACAGCAGGGGACGCACCACACTGAGCCCGGAAAATCCAGGCAGGGGAAATGCGCTAACGCCAGCCATGGCGCAGAGCCCGTCGACGCCTGAGCCGCGACCAAGCCGCAGCAGCACCGTCTCGGCCTGATCTTCGAGCGTATGCCCGACATAAAGTCCGGCAATGCCGTGACGGCGGCACCAGGTGCCAAGCAGATGGTAGCGCGCAGCACGGGCAGCGGCTTCGAGATTGGTGGCAGGTTTGACGCCGCGCCAGGACAGGACATGGGCTGTGAGCTGCCAGGCGCTCGCCAGTTCTACGACCTGCTGAGCTACGTTTTCGGATCCCGGCGACAGTCCATGATCGACGGTGAGGACTATGGGAGCCTCAAGGCCCGCGCGCATCGCCCAGCGTGCCAGAAGCCAGGCCAGGGCAAGCGAGTCGGCGCCACCGGAGACCGCGACCGCGGCAGGCCAGGGCCTGCGCGGCAGCTGCGCCATGCTCCTTGTGAAGGCCTGCTCGAGCTCAGCGGCAATGGGCAGCTCTGCGGCTTTCGAGGGCCTCATGGCGCACGGTGTCGGAGGCGTGGGGATATTTGACATGGAGTGCGGCAAGGGTGGTGCAGCCCTCCTCCTTCTGTTTCAGCGCGAGCAGCGACTGACCAAGACGCAGCATGCTCTGCGGGGCAAGCTCGGCATGGGGGTAATTCTTTATTTCTTCGGCAAAGGCGCGTGCGGCGCTGGCATAGTCCTTTTGCACATAGGCGATCGATCCATCCCAATACACCGCCTGATCCGCCTTGGGGTCACTGGGATTGGCGGCGGCGAAGGCGCGGAAGGCGGCCTGGGCCTCGCTATAGCGACCCTGCGCCAGAAGCTTCATGGCGCTGTCGAACGACACGCCGCTATCAGCCTGGCTGTTCCCGGACACCGCGCCCATGTTGACGGTAATTTCATGGCCGGGCTGCGGTAGCGGTGTACCCGAAGGCAGGGTGCCGAGTGTTCCCTCTGGTGCCGCCGCCGGGGGTGGGGCCGCGGCTGCAGGTGCATTGGCAGGTTGGGTAGGCATTGCTGCTGCAGGTGCCGGCTGGGTTTGTCCACCGCCGTAGGCACTGCAGTTGAGTTGCGGCACGCCTGAGGATGCATCGGTGCTGCCTGCTGCAGCATTCATCGTCTGTGCCGAGAGCTGGCACAGACGATAGTCGAAATCTTTTTTCATGCGCGCAATCTGCTGGCGCAGGAGCTGATTTTGGTGCTGGGCGGTTTCGATTTGGCCGGTGACATCGCGCAAGGTGCGCTCCAGATCCGAAACCCGCTCGGTCAGGCCGGAGATGGCGGCATCCTGCGCCTGCTCGCGCTGCTGGGCTTCAAGCCGCCGGGCCTTTTCTGCATCGCTTTCGCCAAAGAGACCGGCGACCTGGACCCACTGATGCGCACCTTGTGCGGGCGCGGCGGCAAGTGGCCCGGGCGCGCCGAGGAGCAATGCTGCGCCCAGCGCGGTCAGGCTTGCACGATGGTGGAGGCGAAGGCCCATGTCGCGATCCTTTTTGAATGAGGGGGCAGATCTTAGTCCACCCTTAGAGTTGGACCGAATTACGGCTTCCGTGCAAACGCGAAAAGGGCGCCGCTGTCCGCAGGCGCCCTTTTCTTGAAGAGAATGACCGGCGCGCGGCCCCCCGTGCGCCGGTCATCTGGTCTTAGGACGTCGCCCCACCATGGGTGATGACGGTGACGTCACGGCGATCCTTGGCCCAGCAGGACTCGGTCGAGCTTGCGCAGACCGGACGTTCCTTGCCGTAGGAGATCGTGTCGAGGCGCGCTGGGGAGACCCCGAGGCTGACCAGGAACTCCTTGGCTGCGCTGGCTCTGCGCGCACCAAGGGCCAGGTTGTACTCGCGCGTGCCGCGCGGGTCGCAATTGCCCTGGATCTGCACGGTCACAGCAGGATATTTCTGAAGCCATGCGGCCTGACGCTGCAGTGTTGCCTTAGCGTCGCTATTCAGCGCGGAGCTGTTGTAGGCGAAGTGAACGGTGTCACCAACATTGACGCGCAGGTCTTCAGCGCTGCCAGGCACGATCGAAGAGGTATGAACGGGCGCGGCTGCGGCTGGCGGTGGGGCGGGGGGCGCCGCGGGAACGGGTTTAGGCTTTTCCGCGCACCCTGCCAGGGCAACGACGGACAGTACGGCTGCAAATTTTATAGCGTTTGAAAATCTGATCATTGGAAGTCCACTCCCCACAAGGGTCGCCAGCCCTTGTGCGCCAGGGCCGAGCGCAATTTGGAGGCGCGCACATCACGGTTCAACGTGTGAGCGCGGAAATAGACCCGCCCATTGGCAACGCGCAATAGAAATTTTTGTTTATCTCACTGAATGAGGGGGGACCATGCCGGATCTGACGCATAGCCGGGCGTATTAACCCGCTGTTCATTACGTCCGGTAACGTCCACCGACCAGATCTCGTCACCTCGTCCATTGGGGTAGCTGCGGGTGAACATGAGCACCCGGCCATTGGGTGCCCAGGTCGGATCTTCATCCTGCCAGCCATCGGTGAGGACGCGCTCTCCCGAGCCGTCCGGGTGCATGACGGCGATATGGAAGCCGCTCGGCTCGATCTTGGTAAAGGCGATGAGGTCACCACGCGGACTCCAGACCGGGGTACCGGCACGTCCGCCGAAGAAGCTGATCCGGTGCTGATCGGAGCCGTCGGCGTTCATCACATAGACCTGCTGTGAGCCTCCGCGATCGGATTCGAACGTGATCTGCTTGCCGTCCGGAGAATAGCACGGAGAGGTGTTGATCGAGGGATCATTGGTCAGCTGGGTGACGGCGCGGGTGCGCAGATCCATGACATAGATTTCCGAGTTTCCGTGCTTTTCGAGGCTCATGATGATCTTGTTGCCGTCGGGCGAGAAGCGCGGCGAAAAGGTCATATTGGGGAAGTTGCCGAGCATTTGCTGGCGGCCGGTTTCCAGGTCGAAGAGATAGACCCGCGGCTTGCCTGAAATGTACGACATGTAGGCGATCATCTGTGCGGTCGGATTGAAGCGCGGCGTCAGGACGAGATAGCTGCCATTGGTGAGAAAGACCGGATTGGCACCGTCCTCATCCATGACCGCAAGACGTTTGATGCGATGGGTGGGTGGCCCGCTTTCGGAGATGAATACGATCCGCGTATTGAAGTAGCCCTTCTCACCGGTGATGCGCTGGTAGATCGCATCTGAGATCATGTGGGCGACACGCCGCCAGTTTTCCGGGGTGGTGAAGTACTGCAGTCCCAGCATCTGGGTTCCGCCATAGACGTCCCAGAGACGAAAATCGACGCGCAGGCGGCCATCAGGCTGCATGGCCGCCTGGCCAGTCACGAGCGCCTGAGCCTTGATCACCTGCCAATTGCTGAATTGTGGAGGAACATTAATGTTCTTGATCTGCTGAATGAAGGATTTGGGATCAAGTGGATGAAACAGGCCCGAGCGCCCGAGGTCCGCGCGCACCACGCTGGCAATATTGATCGCCGCAGTGGTGTCGGCGGCGGTAGGCGCAACAAAATCAGGAATGGCGATCGGCAAAGGCTGCACGTTGCCCTGGGTGACGTCGACATGCAGCTGCGCCGCGGCAGGCATCAAGGTGCCCAACAGCATCGCGAACGCTGCCAACACGCCTACACACCAGTTGCGCATGTCGATTCTCCTCTGCTGTCGTCCCGCCGGCCCGCTGCCCTACTGGGCTCCCATCATCTGGCGAGGATCGAACTGAATCTCGATATCCTGCCACTGATTATACTGATTGGCGGGAAGCTTATAAGGTGCACAGGTATAGATCGCACGCCGTGCTGCCTCCGCCGCTGCCCGCGTAAACGGATTATTCGTGGCAGCAGCTGCTGAGCTTGCAGCCAATTGTGGCGGTCTCGCGACACTGCCGTCCGGATTCAGAAAAACTTCGAACACAACCACGAGATCGGAGGGATCGGGCGCGCCGACCGGTGGGCTCCAGCACGGCGCGATTTCGCTGCGCAGTGCATCAGCAAGTTGCATCGTCATCGCATTCTGTGCGCCGAAGCCACGATGTGGATGGGCTCCGGTAATGCCTTTGGTCGCGGTTGCAGCCGGCTTTTCCTTGTTGAGAAGAGCAAGGACGCTGTTGATGTTGAAGGCCTTGGTTCGGCGCTTGGGGGTAGGCCGCGGGCGCACATGGGGCGTTGGCGCCTTGATGGTGAAGACTGGTGCCTTCACATGCACGGGCTTGGGCGGCGCAATGTGGGGTTTGGGTATTGCAAGCGGCATCGGCACGGAGGGCGCGCTCGAGGGCTGCGGCAGCGGCGGTTTGGTGGTGTCGACCGGCTGGGCCTTGATCGGCTGGGGCTGCTTTTCGATGACCTTCTGCGGCTCGGGAGCGACCTGGCGAAGATTGGTCTTGGCCGCAATGGTCACCAGATCCACCGGAATCACGGGCGGGCCCTGATCGGGAATCTTGAAGCTGTGCTGAAAGCTGAGCAAGGTGGCGCCTATCACGGCAAGATGCAGCACCACCGAGCCGGCTAGGCCGAGGCGTCCATGCGCGTCCTGCGTCGAGCGGGCAGGAACGAGCCTAGTGATGATGGGGCTTTTGCCTTGCGACATCCGAGACGAGCCCGATATGGGTGAATCCGGCGGCGCTGATTCGCGCCATCACTTCCATCACGCGCCCATAATCCACATGCGTGTCGCCACGGACGAAGATGCGGCTGTCATAGCCATTGCTCGCGATCGCCTTGAGCTTTTCGACCAGCTGGTCTTCGGGGATCGGCGTGTTCTGCAGATAGACCGAGCCATCGCGGCGGATGGTTATGGAGAGGGGCTGGGTCTCATGACCAAGCGGCTGGGCTTTGGTTTTGGGCAAATCGACCGGCACGCCGACGGTCAAAAGCGGCGCGGTGACCATGAAAACGATCAGCAGCACCAGCATGACGTCGACAAAGGGCGTGACGTTGATGTCGGCCATAGGGCGACGCATCCGCCCGCGCTGGCGGCCCTGGAGCGTGGCGGCCATTACCGCACCGCCTTTTCGTCGAGCTGACGTCCGAGTATCGCCGAGAACTCATCGGCGAAGGCCTCAAGGCGCGCCGAGTAGCGGACGATCTGGTTGGTGAACCAGTTGTAGAAAATGACAGCCGGGATGGCCGCAAGAAGTCCCATCGCAGTGGCGAACAGTGCTTCGGCAATACCAGGAGCAACCACCGAAAGCGTGGTGTTGTGGCGCGCGGCGATGGCAGAGAACGCATTCATGATCCCCCACACCGTGCCGAACAGGCCAACAAACGGTGCTGTTGCTCCCACCGTCGCCAGAAACCCGAGCTGGTGCTCAAGCCCGTCGGTTTCGCGCAGGATGGTTACATTCATGGCCTTTTCGATGCGCTCCTTGATCCCACCCAGACGGCTTTCGCGCGGGGGGCCGTTTTCAAAGGCGCGCCGCCATTCCCGCAATGCTGCGGCAAACACCGCAGACATCGGGTGTTCGGTACGGGCAGCAAACTGGGTGTGCAGTTCCTCGAGCGACAGTCCGGACCAGAAGGTTTTTTCAAACTGGCTGGCCTGGCGCTGCACGGACCGCAGCGCAAGCCACTTGTTGATGATGATCGCCCAAGACCACAGCGAGGCCAGGAACAGCAGGCTCATCACCGTTTTGACGATGATGTCGGCATTGAGGAACATGTGCACAATCGAGAAGCCTTCCGGAGCAGGCTCGGCTGTGCCGCCGGTCTGGGTCACTGCGACCGGGGTGGTCGGCGCCGCCAGCGGTGCGGCATTACCCACTGGCGTGCCCAATGGTGCGGCCTTTGGCGCAGACTGGGCCTGGGCCGTGGCAGCGCCGAAGGCCATGAACATCACCGACACGGCGAGAGCCGCTGCGGTGATCACGTGCTTCATCGTCATACATCAACCTCTTCGCTTACCATGCGCGGAGCAGCTGGCCCCGTGCGCCCAATGCCGGCCGCATAAGCGATTGCCTGCGAGAAGCGCATCGTAACGTGGCCGAATTTGGGCGTGCCCTCTTAACTGTTAGTCTCAACTACCAAAGGCGCCAGGATTTCGCGCCATGCCTGCGGAATACGACGCGGCTTTCCGGTCAGCGTCATAATGCAGGCTTCGACGCTTCCAGATACCAGAAGCTGATCCTTGGCATAAATACGCTGATCGGCACACATCCGTGCACCGCTCAGACCCGAACACCGTGTGTGTACCTCAATGAGGTCGTCGACGCGAGCCGGGCGATGATAGTCCAGCGCGATCTTGCGCAAGGTCCAGGCGCAGGGCTCGGCGTCCTCGAGCATCGCCAGACGCAAAATGCCGGCGCAGCGGAAAAATTCGCTGCGGCCGCGCTCCATGAAACGCAGATAGTTGGCATGGTAGACCACACCCGACAGATCGGTGTCCTCATAGTAGATGCGCAGCGGCAGAATATGCACCCTGTCCTCAAAACGGCCGAAGCCGCTGGCCCCCTCCTGCACCGCGCCCATGCTAGTGGCTCCCTTTGCGGTGTGGTGCTGCTGGGGCAGCATTTGCGGGCAGGACCGAAACCGTCACCACCTTGGAGTTGATAGGCGCGTTGCCCGCCGCGCTGCCCGGCTGCGGGGCACCGCTGCCACGGTGCGAAAGATAGGTCCCGATGATGGTCGCGGTCATGCCATACGACCAGACTACGGCAAAGGCGATGGCCAGCGCGATGGCAAGGGCGCCGAGGCGCACATAGATGGCCTGGCGGCTCATGACGGCTCCTCCCCATCAAAGAGGTTTGGCTCAGCTCGCTTTGGCGCAGGTTCCGGCAGACCGAGATGACGCCAGGCCGCTGCCGTCAGCACGCGCCCGCGGGGTGTGCGCTGGACAAAGCCCTGCTGCATCAAAAACGGTTCCACGATTTCCTCAATCGCATCGCGGGCCTCGCCAAGTGCGGCGGCGATCGTCTCGATCCCCACCGGACCGCCCGAAAAGGACCCCGCGATCAGTGTGAGATAACGCCGGTCGAACGCATCAAGACCGCGTCCGTCAACTTCGAGCC
>JAGWRJ010000497.1 GCA_028869725.1 Alphaproteobacteria bacterium
CGCACCCTCAATCTCCTTTCGGATCCTATCTAGCCTCTTTCTATCCATAGTACTATATGCAATATCAAAATTCGTTAACAAGCGGCAGCATCGCTGCAGAACGATTCTGGGCTACAGAGTGGTTCTTATACCGCTTTACGCAAATCAGGTCGCATGTAAACAACATGCTTGACGCTAAGCATAAAAGTTCATATTATATGAGTGTGAACAAGCTGCCCCTCGCGAAGCGCGTCCAAATTCTCACCCTCCTGTGTGAGGGCATGTCCATGAGGGCTATCGCCCGGGTAGCGGATGTGAGCTTCAACACGGTCAACAAGGCCCTGATCGATGCCGGGACCGTGTGCGCGGAAATGCACGATGAAATGGTGCAGGACGTGAAGTCGAAGCGCATTCAGTGCGATGAAATCTGGGCCTTCAATTACTGCAAGCAAGCCAACGTCGCGAAGGCCAAGGCTGCGCCGGAGGGCGCTGGCGATCTGTGGACGTGGACCGGCATCGATGCCGATTCCAAGCTGATCGTTTCCTATCTGGTCGGGGATCGCTCAGGCGAAGCCGCCATGGAGCTTATGGACGATCTGCGCAGCCGCCTCGCGAACCGGGTCCAGATCAGCACAGACGGCCACAAAGCCTATCTGGAAGCAGTTGAGGGCGCTTTCGGGGCCGATGTGGACTATGCGCAGATCGTGAAGATTTACGGCGCTACACCGGCTCCGGCTGGCCGCTACAGCCCGGCCCAATGCACAGGCATCAAGAGGCACAAGGTTGAGGGCAACCCGGACGCGCGCCACGTCAGCACGTCATTCGTGGAAGCCCACAACAAGACGATGCGGATGCACATGCGCCGCTTCACGCGCCTGACCAATGGTCACAGCAAGAAGGTCGCGAACCATGCCCATATGGTCGCCCTCTACACCCTGTTCTATAATTTCATCAGGACGCACGGGAAGCTACGCATGACTCCCGCCATGTCGGCCGGGATCGCCACCACGTTCCTGAGCTTTGAAGGCGTCATTGCCCGGATCGACGCGGGCCAAACCCCGAAGGTTCGCGGTCCCTACAAGAAGCGGGCGGGAAATTCAAACTGATGCAGTCCCCAAAGTTTAGTAGAAGTATGGGTCGGCAATGAACGTCTCGTTGACGCCAAAGCTTGAAGAATTTGTTCGGCAGCGGATTGCCTCAGGACTTTACAACAACGCGAGCGAGGTTATCCGCGAGGCGCTTCGGCTGCTCATCGAACGGACGAACACGCAGACTGCTCTTCCAGAGACACCACAAAAGGCGAAGGTACGAAGCCGTCTTGATGAGATGAAAGATGAACTGCGGGCGCGGGGCGTAACGCATCTTTCGCTGTTTGGCTCGGTACTCCATGGAGATGCTCGCTCGGGCAGTGACGTTGATATTCTCATTGATACGGCCCAAAGCAGCCATTTCAGCCTTATCGATTTGGTGATGGTAAAGGAGCTTCTGGAAGAAGCGTTGGGATGCCCTGTTGACGTGGTGACACGGGACGGTTTGGAGCCCGCGCTCAGAAAGTCCGTGCTACGAGACGCGGAGTCCATATTTTGAGAAAGGATCCAAGGATCTATATCGCGCATATGCTCGATGCCATCCAAAATATCGAAGTTGACATCGAGCAGCACAGTTTCGATAGCTTCCGAAGTGACCGGCGCAGGAATTCTCCTGGGATGTCTGAGTGCGGGCAGGCCCCGTCTGCTGCTGTCAAGGCCTCAGACGGGATAATGCGTTCGGGCAATAAAATGGAGCGGTCTCAGTAAAGCGCGTTGAGGTGAGGCCAGGTCACCTATCTGCTCCACTTTTTGTCAAACGCCCACACCTCTTCAAATCCGATCATCTCACAGAAGGCTTTGAAATCCATCATGGGGAGGGTTTCCGCTCTGCCATCCAGGTGATCGCGCAGTTGCGTCAGCGCAGTTTCCATCGCCGCCGCGGCGACAAGGCTGGTCAGCGAGGGATAGATGGCAAAAGCAAAACCGATTTCGGCGAGCACCTTTCCATCGAGTACGGGCGTCAGGCCGCCATTGGCCATATTGGCGAGGACGGGTTTGTCGAAGGCGGCGCAGACTTTGCGCATTTCCTCTTCGTTCGTGAGAGCCTCGGGAAACAGAATATCGGCGCCTGCCTTGGCATAGGCGTCAAGCCGGCGTAGCACCCCATCAAGCCCTTCGCACTGGCGGGCATCGGTGCGGGCGATGACCAGCATGTCGGCGCGGGCATCGACCGCAACCTTGATCTTGTCCGCCATCTCGCTAGTCGGGATTACCCGCTTGTTCGGGGTATGGCCGCATTTCTTGGGAAATTCCTGGTCCTCGAGCTGGATGGCAGAAACCCCTGCTGCCTCATAGCCCTTGACCGTGTGGTGGACATTGAGAAGTCCGCCATAGCCCGTATCAGCGTCGGCGATGACGGCGCCATCGGATGTTGCCACCAGGGTCGACATGCGCTCGTGCATCTGGGTGTAGGTGGCAATGCCGGCATCTGGAAGACCATAGGCCGACGCTGTCATCCAGTACCCGGTACCGTAGACGACATCGAAGCCGACGCGATTGGCGATCACCGCGGCAATCATGTCCTGGATGCCCGGGACGACAAAGAACTCACCAGTAGCCAGTTTGGCCCGCAGCCGTGGGTCGGACATAGAAACTCCTAACTAGGTATGACATCGGGGCTCGGTCCCCCATGAATTCAGGTGACAGACGCGCAACGGGCTTACGCCTGGGCGTTCAGATTATACTTCATGATGGCGCCGTGCCGTCCGTCTCGCGCCCGTTCCAGGGCGTAGACCTCACCTTTCGGCCCGGTGCGCCGGGCCAGCACCGCATTGATGGCGCTAAGATCTGAGGGGGCAAGGCGGATGTGCCCGATCTCTCCCAGGTCCTTGAGGTGTTCCCTGCTGCGCGCGCCGATGATCACCGCCCCCACGGAAGCCTGGTCGAGCACGTAGCGCGCTGCGATCGCGGCAATGGTGACACCCAGACGTTTGGCAATGTCGTCGAGGGTTGCGAGTAATTCCTGAAACAGGCCCCAGCCGCCAAACTCATCGATGATCAACTTGTATTTTGTCAGGGAGCGATTGGGCAGCGGCTCGACCGGCTCAGGCTGGTCGAGCCAGCGCGCGCTGAAAAATCCGCCGGCCAGTGTCCCGTAACACAGGAGGGTAACGCCACACCGCGCAGCGGCCTTGGCAAAGGCGCCGCCAGGGCGCCCATCAAGCAGGGAATACTGGACCTGCATCGAGGAAAGATCGACGCCTGCCTCGTACAACGCACAAAGATGCTCGGTATCAAAATTGGTCCCGCCGATCAGGCCGATCTTGCCCTCCCGCTGGAGCTCCTTGAGCCACAACGCGGTCTCGATCACGCCCGGGATCTCGTAATCCCACCAATGAAACTGCACCAGGTCCAGGCGTTCGCTGCGCAGGCGACGCAGGGAGCGCTCGA
>JAGWRJ010000498.1 GCA_028869725.1 Alphaproteobacteria bacterium
ATACGCTGCAATTCTCTCCAGTACATCTTCCCGCATGGGCTCCACCGCCGCTCTCCTAAGTTCGTTCTTGGTTCGATCGCTTTGTTTCATTGGAAGCGGGCTTTCTCAATATCCGCTTTGTGTAAATCGGATGCGCGAGAATCTCACGACGAATCATCGCTGGCGTTGTGCGATTGGGGCAAGAACTCGGATGCAGATCGGAGGTCGCCCGTTTCCGCGTTTAGGAATGCGCTGCATTCGTTTGCCGGAACCGATGCAGGATCGTTCCGGGTGATGGGACCGTCGCGGTACTAATCCTGTGTATCACTCTACGCTGGCTTTCGTGGCGTGCTCTTCCATATTCATTCTTGTTAGGCCAACTTCGATGACCGGTTGCAATTCGCGTTTTGAGTGTGGGGGGTTCGCATTTGGGATGGAACTGGACGCGGGTTCTTTAGAAGAGCGAGGGCTTATGCCAAAATTCGTCTTCGGTTTCATTGCCGGTCTTGTAGTCGCCCTTCTGGGTATCTTTCTCTGGGTGCGGCTCGGCTTTGTCAACCCCCGGGCAGATGTTCCCGAGAATGTTCTGGAGAAATACGTCGCAATGCCGTCTCTGGACGCTGCCGTAGACCGTCGCGCCCCGGAGGTCAGGAATCCCCTTCAGGTTACGGACGCCAACCTGATTGCCGGAATGAAAATCTATGAGACGAACTGCGCCAGCTGTCATGGTGACACTCGGAGGCCGGACAGCATGTTGCCAGACGCACTCTATTCACGTGCGCCCTTGTTCGTGAAAGATGCGCTCGACACGATGATGTAGAAGTTTAGGTTTTCCGGCACATAGCGTATCGTCTCAAGGCCGCTCCATCGTTCCGGCCGAATGGCGGCGTCTGGTATTTGCGTGCACTACAAAGGAGGAACATGGAGGTCCGACCTCTTTCATTATCGTTCCCAATCGCGGAGTGGCCGTCGTACAAAAACTTGTGGCCGGTTTCTGACTTATTCAGTCAGTATTCATGACGTATCCGCCTCCAAGTAGGCAAAAGCCACCAACGGCACTGACCAAATCGGGTTAGTGGCCGATACTGTCTGGACTGCCCCAGCGCATTGCCATCAGCAGGTGAAAATGCTCGGCAACATGGGTGAGAACCATAACCAAGCAGTCCGGAGCCAACCAATTGAACCGTCGCCGCTCGGCTTCTGCGCTTCAGAAAGCCCAAGACTGAGGCAAAACAGATCAACAGGACGATCGTTCCGACAATCGCGAGGCTGGCCATATCAAAAGGCTATGCCAAATGTCGCGCTTCGAGCCTGCCGAGCATGAATTTCTCCCGGAAAGAATCTATTCCGGCTTGTTGCGAAGCCGCTCTCAAGGGAACAGCTCGGGTTCATGAGGATTTCGATACAGGTGTTTTTTTGGAAAGTCGATCTCATGGCCGCCGGCGGAGGCGAAAAACGTTGAGACTTCGGGCAAGCAACTGGCCACGGCGGATGCGATGTTACGATATACGTGTGAACCGCCGGTTCCACACCTTCGTCTCGGTTGCCGCCATCCTCCTGATAGCGGTTTCGCAGATGTGCGAGCTTTTGGATCGGTGGGACACCATTGCCGACATTGGACATGACTCTGAATTCATGTTCATTGTGATCGGCATGTGCATCGCGTTGTGCGTCCTTTTGGCGTTGCTGATCGTCAAGCTGGCCAGGATTTTCTTCTCGCTTGTCGCGCGGCTCTTACTGGGTGTCTCGCCTCCCGCCCAGCCGCATTCTTGTGGAACCGACTATTTGTTGTTGCTTTTCTCACCTCCTTTAAGTTTCACCTCCCTCCGCATCTAGAACTCCCGCTGTACCTCGCTCGCGTTCGTGTGCGTGCATGCAGTTGCGCGCTTATCTCTTCGAACTACGACTTGCGGGAGTTCTCATGAGGTCAATCTCTTGCTCTGCTCAGGGCGAGCCATCGCTCGTTTCCCCTTCAGGCGCCGTTTTGGCTGCCGTCGCCTTCTTGTTTATCGTCGGTGTTTCAACCGTCGTCGGACAGACCTCCGACGCGGACGTTGTCACCGTCCAAAGCCGCCAGGAAAAATCTCAGTTGGTTGCGTACGGCCAGGTTGCGCCCGTCGTCATTGTTCCGGTGAGCGCGGCCGAGGCCGGTGTGGTGACCGGTTTGCAGGTTCGGCCCGGTACGCACGTGCGGGCCGGACAAAGGTTGGCACATATGAGCGGACCTGCCATCGATTCCCTCGTGGTGCAGGGTGAAGCCGATGTGCGCAGCGCGCAATCGCAGCTCGATGCGGCACGGAAATCGCTGGATATCGTGCGGCAACAACTTCCTTCGCACCTGACTACCCGGCAGGCAGTGCAACAGGCCGAAAGCGCGGAAGCACAGGCCCGGAGCGGTCTTGTCAATGCCCGGTCCCGGCTGAACGCAGTCCGTCAGCTGATGACCGTCTCTTCTCCGACGGATGGCATTGTGCTCCAGCTCAATACCGCC
>JAGWRJ010000499.1 GCA_028869725.1 Alphaproteobacteria bacterium
AGAGCCGCCACCTATCTTGGCTGCGTTCCTGCATTCAGCAACGGCTCTTGCCCCTCGGTGCAGCAACACGCGTAGCGTGACACTCTCGATGCAGGGCCTCATCGAGGCGACAAGCCACTCAGCAATATTGGGTGCGAATTGAAGCCACAGATCGCGCAAAGCCTGCCAGGGAGCACCGTGAGTGTCTCACTCACTCCATGTCAAGACGCATAGGACAAAATCAGAACCTGACAACAGGAGGTCTGACGCCGCCGCACCCATCAATTCAGCTGGTTTGCCGGCACAACGCGTCACGTTTCGCCGATACGAGGTCTGACCAATGCCCAAATCTGAGACGATGTTCGACCTCGGCGGACTGGCACCTGTCGCCGAACCGCTCCATCCAGCGCTCCAGATTGTCTTCGGTCACTTCCGACCAATCATCCACAGTCACAATCGGGAATTGATCGTAAAGCGGCGTCAAATGCGACCGCTTGGTGATGGGAATCGCTCCCATCAGCAGGGCTTCCCAAGTGCGATAACAATCGAATGCGCGGCCCAGCGGGCTGATCACGAAGGCCACATTGGAATAGCAGTGGTACAGGGACAAACGGGCGACCGGGCGATCCAGGAATGTGACGGCTTTGCACGCGGAGAGTTTGCGGGCAATGTCGCGTCGGGTCTCGCTGCGTCCGACGCGGCTGGGCGAGTCGTTAAGGGCAAAATCTGCAAATGCCACAAGCTTGCGTTCGGCCAAGGGTTTGCGCGCTGCAATGAGTTTCGAAAGCCGTAAGTCGAAGGTAGTCACGCGCGGCGGCACGATTCGATGGTGACCGAATATGTCTCTGTCCGTCCAGATATTATAGTTGGCAGGAAGGTCGTAGCGGTAAGGGTATGGTATTCCGATCGGGACCGGCGTCACCTTCGAGTGAGAGGGCAGGTCGCACTGGTCGGCAAACCAATGAAAGAGCTTTTCGCATTCGAGGAGAGTCCGTGAGGCCTCAGGCGCGTACTCCCACGGCGAGTTGTCGGCATCGGTGGTGACCAGCACGAAGCGGCCATCGATCTTCGGCAAGACGTTTCGCACGAAGGCGGCCAAATTGTCCACCCGCAGCCAGATAATCGGCGCCGAAGGCAGGTTGCGATAGGTCCGTTCCCGCCACATGTCAGGGTTGCCCCAGTTCACATACGGCGTGCCGCCTGTTGCATCACTCATCAACGCGAAGAAGCGCGGCGAAATATAGCTGCCGACTTGCGGAGGCGTGATGCACAGGCCGCACTTTTCGAGCACCTCGTCGCGCAGAACCTTCACGAGAAAGCCGGCCGTAATTGTCTCTCCGTCGAACGGAGGCCGACCGAAATCGGCGATTATATCCTGTGCGGTAACCATCGAAATACAGCCTTGGAGGAACCGCCTGGGGTGCTTGCCGGAGATTCGTCAGTAGCCGGCATTTTGGCACGGTTTAATTCGGTTCAAAGTCAGACGACTCCGTGTTGTGAATTTTCTTGTAACCTCAGTCCAGCATATGAGCCTTTTGCGGGTACCCCTCATACCAAAAGGAAATCCACCAACTCGGCCTGTTCCTGCATATGAATCGGTCAAGCACCAAAGCAACCGCCCACTATCTGACCCATTATATTTTCAGCGCCCTGTCAAGAAGCGCTGCCGAAAAGGGGGCGGGGTGCTTGAATGCGATGTACAATCCATCACCCAGTGCAGCCACGCTTAGACCGCGTCGTTCGAACGCCGTCCGAAGTGATTTTTCCGTAAACCACGAAATGCGACCACCGCGCGGCCCCATGCGCCGGCCGCTCTGGCCGCACCGCGACATACCGGCCACGGAAGGCAACTCCACCATCACGATGCCAGAGCCGCCAATCGCCGGCGCGAGGCGATCCAGCGTCTCCGACGGGTCCGGCACCCGATCCAGTATATCAAAACACGTCACCACGTCATAAGCTTTATCAGGTATGCCACCGGCTTGCGCATCGAAGAAATCGAATCGTTCCACCTCTTCATACCCGTTGGCGCGCAGTATTTGGGTGAATTCAATATTGCCGGCACCATAATCCAGAATGCTTAACTGTTTGCCCTCCGGAAACAGACTCATGACTTTTGAGGCGGCACTTGTCGGTCGTTGCGTGACGATGTCCGGATTAGAACCGAAGAATTCCTCATTGTAGATATGCCGTAGCAGTAAATGCACATCCCATGTGTCGCAGAACTCGGTAAAAAGGAAGTCGCAATCTATGCAACGCCGGTAATAGACAGGCCACCCCTTAAGCGGCGTTGGAAGCCTGGCTTCTGGATCTTCCCACTGATTGAAGTCGACCACATAGGACAGTCGCGTTTCCCCGCCACAAATTTTACAGACGCCCGGCCTATCGGCTGCCGCTGTATATTGCGGGGCGGCGTGATGTGTGGCACGACCCAATGCCACCCGAAGTTCAATGCTGCGCAACCGTGTCTTGCGTAACGCGGCGACTTGCGGCTCGCCGCGCAAGTCTTCCCCGCTGAAGCGGTTCCAGAAATTCGTCTCCTCCCAAGGGGCGTAGGGGACAAAGCGATGTTTGTCAAAATCCGGCAGAAAGCAACGCTGGCCCCTTTCAGCCAGAAGCGCCGCCATTCGTGAAAAGCTGGAATTGCACAGCAACAGCACCTCGGCCTCGCTCAACGCATAGAAGTCCGGCCAGAATTCGGCAAGACCCGGCGCCGCAAAATAATCTGCCGGCAAAAGGGGAAAGTCAGCGAACTGCTCACGAACAGACGTACCGCCGTCGGTGGCAACAGCCACCACGGGATTGTCGAGTTGCGGTAGGAGCGTCGCCAGAAAGTCACGATACCACACGATGGGGACTATACGAGTTTCCGGTGTACCGATACTCACGTAATCGCCGCGGCGAATATGGATGGCGACGAGCGTACGCTTTTGCGATCGCAACTGTTTACGTGCACTTTCCAGCCTTCTTCTGGTCTTGTTGTCGTGCAGGGAAAATAGCCTCCGCAAAAAGGCGCGGTGAGGCCTGAAGCTCGGAGGGAATTCCTGGAAAAATCCGAAGAAATTTACGTTGCGCGGCGGGTCGTCCATCTCCCATAACGCCAGATCGTCGTTGTCGAAGGCATCGAACGCCAGTTCACACAATTCGCCTTCGCGCGAGCGGCTGTCGGAAAACCCGAAAAGTTCCTCACCCTGCCACGGCGGAACCCTGAGGGCGAGCCCGTTGCGCAAGGCGTAAAGTCTGAGAAAGGCGTATTCGAAGAGCTGATTACCAAAGCGCCCCGTTCTGCCGAGCGCCGTCATCGATATTGCGTCGCCCCCGCCCGGACTCAGTAAATTGGGATTAAGGACCAGGTCGGAGCGGACATATAGTGCGGTATGTTCATTTTGGCTTTGCGCCGGCAGGAAGCCAAGCTCAAAGAGGCGGCGGCGCAAGTGGGGAAACGAGGCAAGATCTGTGCAGGCACCGATTTCGATGAGAACTTTTCCCTCGAAAATCTCGTCGCCTTCGCCAACCAGTGTCAGCAGGGCCTCGGGGCTTTGTGTAACCAGAATTTCGTAGGAGACTGGCGACCGGGCAAGGAGTCCATCTGCGATCATTGAGTGGCTCCCACTTTGTCTCCTTGGGTCGAATTCAGGGCCTCCGAACGAACCCTTCGGTCTTCAACAACCCGGCCAAAGTCCAGACGAATGATACGATCAGCGGCGTCGAAGTATCGGTCGTCATGACTGACGACGATGACAGTCTTGCCCATCGCTTTCAGATCGCCCAACCATTCGCGATAGAAGCGGTGGCGATGCTCCGGATCCTGATCGGCACCGAATTCGTCGAGCACCATCACCGATCGACGATCCAGAATAGACACGATCAGTGCTAGGCGCTTGCGTTGGCCCGCAGATAATTCCACGCTTGTAAACGCACCATCTGTGACGGCGGTTTTGCCCTTGAGATCGTATTTTTCAAGCAGCGCGGCGACGTTCGCCTCCTGCGGATCACGATGGCCGAGCAATTCTTTAAACAGGTGAAAATCGCCGAACACAGTGGAAAACTGCTCGCGATAGGCTTGGCGGTCATTTTCGGACACCGGTGTGCCGTTATAGAGGATTGTTCCCCCCGTCGGCCTGTAAAGGCCTGTGAGCACGCGCATCAACACCGTCTTGCCCGAACCATTGCCGCCAGCCAGGCACACGATGTCTCCGCGCCGAATGGTGAGATCTATCGGACCGAGGTGAAATTCCTCGTTACCCGACGCCCGGTCTTTCTCCTTCGGAAAGGCGAACGCTATGTTTTTTAATTCAATCTGTTCGAACGCCGGCAGATCCAGCCGACAGGAAACGGCTCTAGGCTCCCTGATGGCATCTATCGTTGCGGATAACCGCTTAATTTTTCCGAGCGCAACGCCTGCTCTTCCGAATTGCCCAAACGTCGTTATAACGGCGACGAGAGGTCCCATGGTGAAGAGAATGGCCGAAAGCAGCTGCATCGCCGTCACGGGCTTCACGGACACTAGTGCCGGAAGCAGCAATCCAATCGTGGCCATGGCGAGATAGAGGAAAAACGAGGTAGTCATGACACCGAGGCTGGAAAACTTCATTTCGGTGATCGTTTCTCCGAGCCACTTTCTGTGTATTCCTTCCAGAATTTCGCGATAATCGGCAGATTTGACCGCTGCCAGGCGCAATTCCTTGAAGCCTTCGAGGTGGCCGAGAATATTCATTTGGGAGTCGCGCCAGAGACCATCGAGCGTGTGCCGGCGCGATTGATTAGTGCGTTCGATGGTGGAGTGCACCGTCACGCCTGCAATGACGATGGCTACCGCCATCGCAAAGCCGAGCGGAGATAGAAATCCGATATAAATTACGTTGAAGACTAGCGTCACGATACCGTTGGCGAAGTTCAGATGCAGGATCAGCGCGTCGGCAACCGTGGGCGCAGCGTACATCACGTTATAAAGAAGATCGCTCACGCCCTCGCTCTCGATAGTCTGCAGATTGGCCGAGCTGATTCGGTCCATCAGTCCGTCGCGAACTTGCACCGTCATCCGTGCGGCAAGGGCCTTGCCGCGCACGGCGGCAAAAAAATCCCCGCCCAGTATGATGGCAATAATCATGAGCGATGCCGGGGCGTAGAGCAAAAGCGTCTTCCCGCTTCCACCAGCCGCGATGGCGGCGTTGATCAGTGCCAGGAATGCGCCACGCGAAACACCTGTCAAAATGGCGACGATAAGCAGTATCAGCCATTGCCGCTTGTCGCGCCGCGTCAACAGCGGCAGGTAATCCTTGATTGAAAGAAGCTTCATGGGGCGCTTGGACTATCAGCTTTCAAGTCGTGGATGAAGGGCTGTCCCGCATGCCGGGGGCGCTTCCGGTTGATGTGACGATGCCATTTTTTCGGGGCGCGTTGAAGGTGCTGGGACGGGGCCAAGGTGGCATCATCCGTGCCGGGACCGACGTGACAGCTGGGGCTTGGCGGTGACGTTAGTCCCCAAGCCCAGGCCATCGCGCTACGTCAGCCGCGTCTTGCGCGCAGGCTCTGCAAAATGCCGAATTGCGATAAGGCGAAATCGGCCAGCGAGTAGATAAGCAGAAACCAGGCGATCCATGCGAGGCGATGCCAATAGGCGGCAAAAAATACCATTAAGGGCATGAGACGGTCGATACCACTGAGAAAGGCAAACAGGCCGCGGGCCGGCGTGAGGCGCGTTCCGCCCGGCTGTTCGGGGGTTTCGCTGTACACGTCGGTTCCGCTCAGCTGGTCATAATAGAGCCGGCAAAAGCGCGCAGCCATGGCAGCGTAACCGGCCGCCAAGCAGATCGCTAGACCACTATGGCCCTGTCGTCCGCCGGCATCGACCAGAATCCCGATGGCCACGTAAAAGCAGCCACGGAATGCCACATCGGTGGCGGTGTCGAAATAGCGGCCGGCCAGGCTCGACGTTTCCGTTACGCGCGCGATATTTCCGTCAACGCAGTCGAGAATCATCCAGACCGTCGCTGCCGCGGCCACAGTCCAGGCGGCCTCGCGGCCGCCGTAGGCCGCAATAAAAGGTAGAGCCAGTCCTAGCGCGAGCGACAGCAGCGTTACCATGGTTGCGCTGAAGGAGAGCGACAGAAGCAGTGGGGTCAGAAGGAAGGACAACGGGCGATAGATCAGCGCCGACGGCCATTCGCCATACCATTCTGCGCGGGCCTTGGCGGATGTGTAACTGCGCCGGATGTCGCCAACCGTATATTTACGCATTGCCGCTCGCGCCGCTGCCTGCGGTTGATGACATAGGTGCTATCCCAAGCGGGTGTCAAGACAAGCCTGCCGGGCGAGTGACTCCGACTGGCAAAGGTCCTTAACCGACGCGATCTTGATCAATGAGCCGATGAACTCCGGCTTAACCCCTGGCCCTAGGGATTTAACCTATCAACACCACCATAGTGACCCGCTTGCGGCACGTGCAGTCGGGAGAACTCTGTCCTCCACACTCCCTCGGTCCTTCGTAGGCATTGCTGCGGTATTAACCCCATTGGCTTCTCTCGCTGGGAGTGGGGATACAATTTGTTCAACGCCCGCATTCAAACGCGGAATTTGTATTCCTTGCCTGGCTCTCGTTCGATATCCGGCGGAAAACTCGCACGTTTGTCGGCAAAATATCTCGCGCACTGGTCCCCCGCCGAGGCGGAATTGTAGGTAAAGTAAACGATGCGGCGCGTTTGGGAGCTGAAATTGGGTTTGGAACCGTGTGGCACGAAACTGTCAAAGAAGACCACATCACCGGGTTCAGTAGGAATGACGTGCACTGGAAAGGCCGCCATCTCTTCTCGGGTCAAAGGCTTCCACTCCGTGCCGATGAGAGAGCGGATGCGCGGAATGTCCGCGATCCACAGGCAGCCGTTTTCCACCGTCGCAGGGTCGATCGAAACCAGCGCTGTGATAAAGATTGGCGCGTAGATCGACCATCCCGCTTGCTGGTCCTGGTGACCCTCAAAGGCCGATCCTCCTGGCATCTTGAAATTTAGCTTGTCCTTGAAGAAGCAGGCTTTCGAACCAAAGAGTTGCTCGACCGATGCCATCAGTTTGCCGGAAAGGGCAAGCTTGGCGAAGTCGGGAAAAAAGGGAACAAAATTTTCGATGCGATGAATGAGCTTTTGCGAAGGATCAATCAGGCTTTGCTCGTGATAGACCATGTGCCGGCCCACGACTTCCGGCGCCTTTTGCAGCTCGTCCGTCGATGCCGCTATTTCCCGTACTTCAGCTGCCGAAAAGAATTTCGGTATGACAAGCCAGCCCTTTTCCTCAAAAACCTCTAGCTGTGAAGCGCTCAGGACTTTTTCCACTTCAGTATCGGACGTAAAGTTCATGACACAAGCTTGCCCCAAATGACGTCCCGTGCCCGCGCGACGTCTTCCTGAAAGTCAATTTCCGTCCACGGCAAATCGCTGATATCCGCTGCCGTGAACGCCGCCGGTTCGTGGAGGATCAAATCGCGTATCGCCTCTTCATATTCGAGAGAGTAGACGCCGCGTCCGATGTATTCGTTGCAGCGCCTGGCCAGCGCCTGCGCCATCCGCGGCGAGAAGCGGAAAAAACCGACGGATTCCCCGTACCAGTCGCAGGCGTGTTCGGGCCGCTTGCGAAAATCCACAATGACCCCGTCGCGAAAGCATATCTTGACTGGTTCGTCGCCGGGTTCGATCTCGCGATCCACCAGTAGAACAGCTTCCCCCGGTTCATTCAGTAGCCGCGCGATCATGCGCCAATCGTAAAGCACGTCGCCATCCATCAAGACGATCGAACGGCCAGATCGCAGTAGTTCGGACTGCAACCACAGCGACAGCATGCTGCCTTCGCGATAGCGCTCGTTCGTCACCATGGTCACACGATTTTCTAACCCGAGCCTCGACACTTCCGCTCTGATCGCCTCCGCTTCGTGACCGACGGTCAAGGTAATATCTTTGATTCCTCGAGTGAGCAAAATATCGAGGTGCCGGTCCAGCAGTGTGCGTCCACCAACTTTTAACAATACTTTGGGCAGCCCGCCCGGCTCACCCAGCCGGCGCCCGACACCGGCGGCCAAAATGATCGCGGAACACTGCTCGGCAGTTCTTTCCGACATTTGGCTTGGCGTCCCGATGGCGAGTATTCTAAGATTTGTCATCCTTGCATATGGGAAACGGGCAGGCAAGGCGGCGACCAGGACCATCAGGATCATCGAGCGGTGACATTATTCGACGCAAACAGTGCAAAGACGGCGTCGCCTGCGGCAAAGACGGCGCAGCGTTCGCGTTTCCGCGCGTTGCGAGACCTGCTCGAGACAGCTGATCTGTCATTTCTGCTCGAAGCCCATAACGGCCTTTCGGCCAAGGTCGTTGAAGAGGCGGGATTTCAGGGCATTTGGGCGTCGGGCCTGACCCTTTCGGCTGCCATGGCGCTGCGTGATTCTAATGAGGCATCATGGACCCAGGTACTGGAAACGCTCGAGCACATGACCGACGCGACAAGCATACCGATCCTGCTCGACGGTGATACCGGATATGGCAACTTCAACAATGTACGACGGCTGGTACGGAAGCTCTGCGAGCGGAACGTCGCCGGCGTATGCATCGAAGACAAGCTTTTTCCCAAGACCAATTCCTTCGTCGGTGAGGCGCAGCCCATGGCCGACATTGACGAATTCTGCGGACGTATTAAGGCAGGCAAGGACAGCCAGCTTGACGATGATTTCGTCCTGGTAGCACGGGTCGAAGCACTTATCTGCGGCCACGGAATGAAGGAAGCCCTGCGGCGGGCGGAGGCCTATCTACGCGCCGGCGCAGACGCCATTTTGATCCATTCCAAGCAGTCCACGGCAACGGAAATACTGCGGTTTGCCGAACAATGGGGAGGGCGTGCGCCGCTCGTCATCGTTCCGACGAAGTATTATTCGACACCGACCGCTTATTTCCGCCAGGCAAAAATATCAACCATAATCTGGGCAAACCATATGCTCCGGGCGGCAATCACCGCGATGCGCGACACGGCAAGGCTCATCAGGGATACCCAGTCCCTGGTCGACGTCGAGCATCGCATCGCTTCTGTGGGCGATATCTTCCGGCTGGTAGATAATCTGGAACTGGAAGAAGCTGAACGGCGCTATATTCCACGGAAAGCGGCTTCTCACGCTATTGTTCTGGCGGCGTCGCGGGGCGATCTCGGGGCGATCACACTCGACCGCCCCAAATGCATGGTGGACATCCGGGGGCAGTCGCTGCTGCAGCGTCTCGTCTCTACTTTCGCCGCGAGTGGCGTCAAGGACATTACCGTGGTCTGCGGTTACCAGAAGGATGCTGTGAATATAGGGGGCATCACGATGGTCGAGAACGACCGCTACGAGGAGACAGGCGAGCTCTACTCGCTTCACTGTGCGGCAGAGGCGATTTGTGGGCCTACAGTGGTGGCCTATGGTGACGTATTGTTCCGGAAGTATATTCTCGACAATCTTCTCGATAGTAGTGCCGATGTCGTTTTGGCCGTTGATTCTCTCCTGAAAGAGCGTACTGCAGTGCAGGCGCGCGACCTAGTCGTCTGCGATCGTCCGTTTTCGGCGGATTACCTCGACGAACAGCCGACCTATTTGCGACGCATGGGTTCCGATCTTGACGCCAATTCGGTTCATGGTGAATGGATGGGGCTGGCTTCGTTTAGCACCCAAGGTGCCGAATGGCTTCGCGCGGAAATGACTGCCATGCAGGCTGAAGGGCTTCTCGAGGAAGCTGACCTCCCAACCCTGTTCAACCGACTTGCGACGAAACATCCCGTTTGTATCAAGTATTACACCGGACACTGGCTCGACGTGGATACCCTGACGGATCTTGCCGCAGCCCGCAATTTCAGCTGACAGATGCTACGCGCTAAAGACTTTATCGACAACGCGACCCGGCAAGGCTTCAACTTTTATACGGGAGTTCCCTGTAGCTATCTTACGCCGCTTATCAATGGCGTTATTTCGCAGGCAGACCTGCAATACGTCGGCGCCGCCAGTGAAGGCGAAGCGGTTGGCATCGCTGCTGGTGCATGGCTTGCCGGCCGTCGCTGCGTCGTGATGTGCCAGAATTCTGGTCTTGGCAACGCCATCAATCCCCTGACCTCATTGAACGCGCCTTTCGGCATCCCCACCCTGCTGATTGTGACGTGGCGCGGTCAGCCGGGACATCCCGACGAACCGCAGCATCAATTGATGGGCCGGATTACGGGCGAAATGCTTTCACTGATCGAGGTCGATCACGCGCCATTTCCGGACAGCCCCGAGTATCTCGCGGAAGCGCTGGCCGACGCCCGTTCGCGCATGGACGGAACACGTCGTCCCTTTGCATTTGTCATGGCTGAAGGAACCGTCGAGAGCGAGCCGCTTCGTGTCAAACCGCGGGCGCTATGGAAATGTGGGGCGACTGACGATCGCTGCAGAGGCGGAGAGCCACCGAGCCGCGCTCAAATTCTCGAACGCTTCCTCGAATTGGTAGATCCGGCTTGTGCCGTTATAGCCACGACAGGGAAAACCGGGCGAGAGCTTTTCATGCTCGCTGACAGGCCCCAGCAGCTCTATCTGGTTGGTTCCATGGGCTGTGCCTCTGGCGTGGGACTCGGTGTTGCCCTGAACAGCGAAAGGCGTGTGGTGGTGCTCGACGGGGATGGGGCGGCTCTTATGAAGCTAGGAACGTTCGCCACGATCGGTGCCTGCGCACCTCAAAACCTGGTGCACATTCTTCTCGACAATGGTGTGCATGATTCGACGGGCGGGCAGCCGACCGTGTCGGCCTCGGTGCGTTTCGACAATGTCGCCCAGGCATGCGGCTACGCCCGCGCGGCATCCTGTGACGACCTCAATGCCTTCGAGGAGCTGTTTCTTGCCTATTGCGCCTTGCCGGGCCCCTCCCTAATACACGTCAGGATATTGCCCGGCTCGTTGGCCCGGCTCATCCGCCCCACTGTCACACCTGCAGAGGTTGCGCTGCGTTTCAAGGCATTCTTGGCCCAGCGAAGATAGGCATGCCGATGATCCTGCTCACACCCGGCCCGCTGACGACCCGGATTTCCACGCGCCAGGCCATGCTCTCAGACTGGGGTTCGCGCGACAGTGCTTTTGCCGCCCTGACGGCCAATTTGCGCGATCGCTTGGTCCAGATCGTGCATGGCGAAGAGACCCATGCGGCCGTTCCCATCCAAGGGAGCGGTACTTTCGTAGTGGAAGCAGCCCTGCAGACACTTGTCGGCGCCGACGACAAGCTGTTGGTACTTGCCAACGGTGTCTATGGCGAACGCATGGCATCGATTGCACAACGGCTCGGTCGCAGGGTCGAGATCCGGCGCTGGCCGGTATCTTCTCCAGTTGATGCGCAGGAGGTCAAAGCGGCACTTCTCCGCGATGCGACGATCACCCATGTCGGCCTCGTTCACTGCGAAACGACGACAGGTTTGCTCAACCCGCTTGAGCAGGTGGCACAGGTTGTAGCCGAGGAAAATCGCCATCTGATTCTCGACGCGATGAGCAGCTTTGGCGCCATCGACATCGATGTGCGCAAGCCGCCGATATCCGCCGTACTTGCATCTTCCAACAAATGCCTGGAAAGCGTGCCAGGTATCGCCTTCGCAATCGTTGACAAGGAGAGTCTGTCACGCTCGTCGGCGAACAGTTCTTCCACGAGCCTGGATCTCCATCTGCAATGGCAGGAGTTCGAGCGTAGCGGTCAGTGGCGCTTCACGCCTCCGGTCCAGGTCGTAGCCGCCACAGTCGAAGCGCTTGATGCACTGGACCACGAGGGTGGACCGAAGGCGCGGCTGGCGCGCTATAGGGATAACTTTTCAACCCTGCTGACCGGAATGAAAGCGCTTGGGTTCCGCCTTTATCTGGACGAAAGCGTCCAGTCGCCGATTATTGCGACGTTTCGTTACCCGGAGTTCTGGACGGCGGGCGACGGGGTATTTCGCTTTGACGATTTCTATGCTGCCGTCGCCCGGGGCGGATTTCTGCTCTATCCCGGAAAGCTGACCGAGGACAAGACGTTCCGCATCGGCTGTATTGGCAACGTCAACAAATCTGATTTCGAGGAATTGTTGCGCGTCGTCGCCGATGTGCTGGGTACGCCGGACGCACGCTAAAGGCCCCGCAGGCAGGACCGTATCTGACTATCAAGCGAGTAGCGGCGCCTGAAGTCCTCCCACAAATGGGCGGTCGCCACGAAACGGCGCGCTCGCGGCACGTATCTTTTCGAGCCAGTAATCATTGGTCAGGCGCCGCTTCATATCCGGCGTAAAGCGGTCCTGCATTTCCGTCTTCCAGCGCGTTAAGGCCTCTGGCGTGATCTCGGCGTAGGAGTGAACTATGACGACGGGAAACTTCTCGTCCGCAAAAAGCGGATCAAGCGTGGTCGTTTTGACGATCGGAATGGTATCGAGCACCAGCGCTTCCCAAGTCCTGAAGCAGTCAATTCCATTGCCGCGCGGCGACACCTCAAAGGCGAAATTGGTATGTAACCTCCAGCATTCGTCCTGTGGCAACCGATGTGAGACGAAGTGACAATCCGGGCTGTCGCGCAGAATCTGATAGGCCTCGACGCGGTCGGGAATATTCTGGAAGTTAGGCACCAACTTTTGGTTCATATGGAAGGTACAGAGCGCTCTTGCAGGCTTCTCGCCGACTGTGCGCGCGATCTTCTTTGCGACAGACTGCAGATGCTTCTGATCTCCCATGTCGTTCCGGCTCAGGGTCGGATCGAATGGACTTTTCCCCGCCAATATATCGAAAAGAAAGCCGATGCGCTTTTCC
>JAGWRJ010000500.1 GCA_028869725.1 Alphaproteobacteria bacterium
GTCGATGATCATGCGGGATCCCGAACTGGCCATCCAAACGCTCGCCGCGTTGAAGGACCTGGGCGTAAAACTCTCGATCGACGATTTCGGGACCGGCCACTCCAGCCTGGCCTACCTCAAACGGCTGCCACTGGACCAGTTGAAAATCGACCGTGCCTTCGTGCGGGACATCGGCCGCAATGCCAACGACGAGGCCATCAGTCGCGCCGTCATAGGGCTCGCTCGCCAGTTGGGTCTGACGACCGTAGCCGAAGGCGTGGAGCGGGAAGAGCAAGCGGCCTTTCTTCGCCGTGAAGGTTGCAAGATCGGCCAAGGCTACCTTTTTTGCAAACCTGTCTCTGCGGAAGCACTGGCTGTCTACTGGTGGCATCGGCAACCAGCCCCGGGTGAAACCCCATGATTGTCGGCGGAGATGGCGGCACGCTGACGGCGAAGCGCGTACCAATCCGACGACATGCCTCCTTCCGGCCAGGAGCGGCCGATACCAGCCAGGCTTCAGTCTTCCCGATAGCAATGAGATGGACTCCTCCCCGCCCTCGGCATCGAGTGCCAGACTGGAGTTGTGACGACCAGTCACCGGCGAAGAGGAGTCCACGGTCATGCAGCTTACGCGTATTGGAATCGACATTGCCAAGCAGATCTTTCAGGTGCACGGGGTTGACCGGCACGAACAACCGATCTGGCGGAAACGGTTGTCACGCGAGCAGTTTTTGAAGGCGGTACTGGAAGCCGCCGGCCCAGGGTGTGAGATCGGTATGGAGGCGTGTGGCGGAGCGAACCACTGGGCTCGCCAGCTGCAGGCGCACGGGTATCGGGTCAAGTTGATTGCACCGCAGTTCGTGAAGCCATACGTGAAGAGCAACAAGAATGACGCCAACGATGCGGAGGCGATCTGCGAGGCCATGAGCCGGCCCAGCATGCGCTTCGTGAAGGTCAAGACGACAGCGCAGCAAGACTTGCAGGCCATGCACCGGATACGGGCCAGCCTGGTGCAGCAACGCACGGCCAAGGACAACCAGATCCGGGGCTTGGTCACGGAGTATGGGTTGGTCGCGCCGCGCGAGCTGCATTCGTTGCGCCGCGCCATTCCGTGCTGGCTGGAGGATGCCGAGAATGGCCTGAGCATGGCGTTCCGGCAGTTGCTCGACGGGCTGTGGCACGACCTGCAAGGACTCGATGCACGTGTCACGGAGCTGGACGCCCAGATCCTCGCCGCGGCCAAGGCCGACCCTGCGGCGCAGCGCCTGCAGCAACTCCGTGGTGTCGGCCCGCTGACCGCGACGGCGCTAGTGGCCTGCGTGGGTGATGCCAGTCAGTTCGCCAACGGGCGCCAGATGGCCGCGGCCCTAGGGCTCACGCCGCGGCAGCACAGCTCGGGGGGCAAGGAACGGTTGCTGGGGATCAGCAAGCACGGTGATGCCTACGTGCGGTGCCTGCTGATCCACGGGGCACGTTCTGCGCTGCAGACTGCGCCACGCCATGACGATCGAGTGAGCCGCTGGGCGGTGCGTTTGGCCGCACGGGCCCACCCGAACGTCGCGTGCGTTGCGCTGGCCAACAAGACAGCGCGCATGGCGTGGGCATTGCTGTACCGGAACACCGACTATCAACCCGAGCGGGCCGCAGCGGCCTGACCCGGCGGTAGCGAACCAAACCGTTGAACACACGAGGTACCTCCTTCCACGATTGCGAAGCTTTCTACAGTGATGACGAACCGGTCGGACCGGCGTCGGCAAAACCCGGAACGGCTGTGTGCCATGAGCACGTGATAGCGATTGGGAGCCGATGCGCGGCTAGCTCATCAGGGCCCAGTACCCCAAGGGGGTGTGGTTGTCAGAGGCCGGATATACGTGCGCAGTCGACGCGGACGTCAACACCAACGAAAGCTTGCAAAGGGGAGGAGTCCATATACGGCCGTTGGGGATCGAATTCCTCCCGGGCTACAGAATCGCTCGGAGCAGGCGACGTCTCCCCGGTTCCCGGCATCCGCTGGGTCCGCTTATACAGTGCATGCTTAGCCGGACCGAGTCAGTCAAAGTCCCTGCAACATCATAGGGTTGTGCTACCTTTGCCGGGATCCGGAGCTGTTTGTATAACCGGACGATTCGTATATTCAATAGTTAGGGCCCATGTCCAATATCGTCGCATCATTAATTCTCTGCGCCGCGCTACTCGGATGTAGCTACTCGACGACGCTTCAAGGAACGACTGATCAAAGAATTGCGACGGAACCCGCTAGGGCTCTGCCAGATCTCCCGGAGGGCGCTCTAACACATTGGATAGTTGCGGAACCTGAAGAGATAGTGACTTGGCTTGCTTTCGATCCATCCACGGTTCGAGGGAGGCTTCCTGCGAATCTTCGTTTCATCACAATCGACGAACTTGCCAGCGGTAATGTCCAGTGGGCAAAGGCCTTTCTCGCCCGACATCCGAGCAAGAGCCAGTGGGCGATTTCGTTCCTCGAATTCGTTCGTATGGGTACCTTCACTATCGATGGGCGTTCTCCCGCTTGGCCCCCGAACGGAGCAGTCGCGCTCTGGTTCGCACGGGTAGCTCCTTCCGACCCTTCGACAGAGCTTGGTCTTGGTCAGCCATATCTAGCCCTAGACTTTTGGCTCCCAGACCGTGCTTACGTCCGTTACATGCAGAAAAAAGGCTATTACGCCACGTACGGCCTTGCCACGCTTCATCGCAACGGCGGACGAAGATGGTCTGCCGCCCTCGCAGTCGGAGGTCTGAGGATCTCCGCAGAGTGCGAACCGACGGGCCCGATGGCAGGGGGGCCAAACTCCGCTGGTATGCAGGTCATCTTTCCGCCCGCCTCATCATCCGTAACTGACCTAGTTCGAGTCGCTTTCGCCGGCCACCGCGAGCAAGAGTGCGCGCCACCGTCGTCATGGAGTTTCCACGGTGTACATCCACTCGCTCGCAGCATTTCTCTAGGCTCTTCCTCGTTTCAATACGGGTACCGTTTACAAGGCGCCAGCTATCCAAGCCCGTAACGGGGCACGTTTGAGCGTCGTAGGATGTGCCCTGACAATTCAAGCCGACGCTGCTTCGCGGCGCGGCTTAATTCAGGCGCTGGGCAGCATGACTAAAGCTAAGACGCCGTCCGGTGAGTTGCCGCACAGGCTGCCCGCGGACTTTCGCAAGGCCATCGAATCCGATGCTGTGGTCAAGAGCCTCTGGGCCGCGATTACGCCTCTGGCTCGAAACGAGTGGATTTGCTGGGTCACTTCAGCCAAGAAGGAAGAGACCAGGAAGCGCCGTATCGATGTTGGCCTCGATAAGATGCGCGGAGGAATGCGCAGGCCATGCTGTTGGCCTGGCTGCCCGCACCGGTGACCCTTGCGCCCATGAGCATATTGCCCGACAGCACGCTCCACGCGACGTCCTCGCCGCTTCGCGGCTCGGCCGCTCGTGAGCGTGGGCGTTGATGATCAACCGTCCCGCAAGCGGACGCTCACGAGTGTCGCCTCAGGGTCGGTCTGCGCTAATCGCTACGGTCCGCTGCGGACCCGTGTGCCGGCAGCATTCCCAACAGCAAGGCCTCGCTGGCACGGGCGCGTTCTTCAAGCGCCAGTGAACGTGCTTCCGCTTGGGCACGCACCTCGTTGAGCATGGCTTCGCTGGCTTGCGCACGAGCTTCGGTCGCCTGCGCACGCAACGCAAACATGGCCGCGCCCACCTCATGAGCGACATGCCCCAGCAATTCGCGCTCCTCGGCCGCA
>JAGWRJ010000501.1 GCA_028869725.1 Alphaproteobacteria bacterium
GCTATCCTGGTGGAAGCGCCGCATATAGGCCGCACGAACCGCTTCAAGCCGGCCGAGGTCATCAGACCGTCCAGGGAGGACGATGATCACGATTTTGCTCGCCTCAAAGCCCGCTTGCTGCGGTCCCTGCCAGTAGCCCCGCGCGTTCAAAACAGAAAATCCCTTGGGAAATTCATGGGTTAAGGTCACCTGAACAAATTGCCGCCATTGCTTGTGCGTCACCGCGCGTCCGTGGGCCTGTGCACGGCCAAAGAAAAGATAGGCCGTTCGGGCCGGGGCAAGATTCTTGGGGCAGACGCGGGGAAACACTGGGGCACAGGCTCCCAACAGCACTGTCAGAATAAGGACGAAGCTCCATCTCATGAGCCCGAGCCGGCACGATGGGCTGCGAGCAGCGGACGCACCCGCAAGGTCAGGGTTATTGCGCGGGCCCAGATGAGACCCACTGAAAAGACAAGTCCGAGATCCGTGGACAGAAGCGCCGTTCCGGCCAGGTGGCCATGCCCTGCTGGGGTCACGAATATGCTTCGCAGCACAGCGCGCAGCAGAAACAGCGCCGCCAGCAGAATAAGCCCGAACGCGGTTGCCCTCGTGGTAACCCGGCCGCTGACCCCATCAATGCGGATATGCAGGTGGCGCGCCCGTAACCATCCCACTACGACCCCTGCCGCAAGAGCGAGCGGAAAGCCGAGGAGTGTCAACAGCGAGAGTTCCGGTGGACGGTGCCGTAGGGTCGTATACAATGCGAATGCTGTCACGCAGGGTATCACCCACATCGCCCATGGGCGCAGACGCGAGCCCTTCGAGCGGCGCTGCCACCACAGGAGCACCGCCAACATAAATAGAGTCGGCAAAAAGGGATTGAGCAGCTGCCACATTCGTCAGTCCTCGCGACGCAACAGGTACTATCATGAAATTCGATGTAAAATCATGGCTGTTTGGGCTTTTCCTGACATTCTGCCTGTACTCGCCAGCGGTTGCAGCCATATCCCCAATACAACATTTTCGTCCTTCTAACGGCGCCTACATTGCTACCATTCCGCAGGGTTGGACCATCCATACGGATTATAGCTTCAACGGCCTCGGGCCCGGGCATCCACTCCCCGGAGTGCTGTTTTCCATACCGCAGTCGGAGACCGCTGGCACCAATCTTTCACCCCTCGGCACCGGAGTGGCCGTTGTCTCCCTGCCCGCGCACCAGCCCTGTCGGGCGCGTGACTATCTTGCGAGCGCGCGCGTTCCCATAGAGTTGAACGAGGCCGGAGCATTGTGGTCAGTTGCCCATTCTACCGATGTCGGCACCGGCACCAAATCCACTACCCAGATCTTCGCCCGACACCTGGGCGGGACGTGCGTGCTTGTTCTTTATCTTGTGCACACACGGGCCCTCGCGATCTCTCCGCCCGGTTCAGTGCATCGTTATGACCGATTTGCGCTTCTGGGCGCGTTCGATCAGATACGACACAGCCTAGTGGCCACGTCCAGCGCCAACATAAACCCAAGGGTCCGAAAGGCGCTTGCCGCGACGCACACACCGGTGCACGAGCATTAGCCAAGTGTGCGAATGCCCGTGCGCTGCGAAGGAGGCAGGGCTCCGATGAGATCACCAACACTGCGTCCGCTGACGGGGTGGACCCAGCCCGGGGCGATGTCTGCAAGCGGCACGAGGACAAATCCGCGGCTTTCCATGCGCGGATGCGGCAATATAGGTGGGCCGGCATCGACCAGTCCGGCATAATCGATGAGATCAAGATCGAGGCAGCGCGCGGCATTGCGTTTACTGCGCACCCGCCCAAGGCGGGTCTCGATGTCGTGCATGAGCCCCATCAATGCGACAGGAGCCAAAGCCGTTGTAACCATTACCACCGCGTTCACATAGGCCGGCTCAGACGGGTCGGGCCACGCCGGAGTCACAAAAAAACGCGAAACAGAAGTCACTTTTGCGCCGTTATCGCTTAGTAGCTTCAGGCTTGTCCGCAGCGTCTGTTCCGGAGGCGCTGCAGCAAAGGGAAGATTTGCACCTAATGCAATAAGAATCACGGCTCAGCCTTTATGAACCGAACAAGGAGATAAGAAACCACACAATGAAATTTCTGTATTTGTTGTCTGTTCTATAGTCACTGGAGGATTTTATGTTGTTCTACCCACAGGAAAAACTTTCCCTCTTTATCGACGGTGCCAATCTTTACGGCGCCTCCAAAGGACTGGCATTCGATATTGACTACAAACGGCTGCTTGAGCTGTTTGCGCACAAGGGCATACTTGTCCGCGCATTTTACTACACCGCGGTTGCGGACGACCAGGAGTTCTCGCCGCTGCGCCCGCTTGTGGACTGGCTTGATTATAATGGCTTCACCGTCGTCACCAAGCCGCTCAAGGAATTTGTCGATAGCCAGGGTCGGCGCCGTGTCAAAGGCAACATGGATATCGAATTGGCTATCGATGTCATGGAGATGGCCGAAATCGTCGATCACATCGTGATATTTTCAGGTGACGGTGACTTTCGGCGGCTTGTCGAGGCGGCGCAGCGCAAGGGCAAACGCGTCAGCGTGGTGTCGACCGTCCGGACCCAGCCGCCGATGGTGGCGGATGAACTGCGCCGGCAGGCCGACAATTTCATCGAGTTGGATGACTTGAAGCCCTCGATCATGCGGGACGGAGGAACACGTAGCGGCGGCGAGCATCATCGCGACGAAGAGTATCGAAGCGGTACAACCGGTTGAGCATGGCTATACTGGCGCGCCGAGTCGAAGCCAGCAGCGCATGCCATCCTATTCCGAGCCCGCGTCCGACTGTCCCCTGTGTCCGCGCCTGGTAAGCTTCCGGCAGCAGAATATCCGGGCGCTGCCGGATTATTTCAACGCGCCGGTACCATCCTTTTGCGCACCGGGGACAGTGCACCTGCTGATCGTCGGCCTGGCCCCGGGCCTGCATGGGGCCAACCGAACGGGACGTCCCTTCACCGGGGACTACGCGGGTGATCTGCTCTATGAGACCTTGCTGCGCCACAAGCTGGCGCGAGGCCACTATGACCGACACATCAATGACGGCCTTGAACTCGTCCACTGTGCTATCACCAACGCGGTGCGCTGCGTGCCGCCGCAGAACAAGCCTCTTCCGGCTGAGATCAATACCTGCCGACACTTCCTTGTGGCCCAGATCTCAGCGCTGCCGCAGTTGCGGGCGATCCTCGCTCTGGGCAAAATTGCCCATGACAGTGTGGTCAAGGCGCTGGGCTTGAAGCTCAAGGATTTTCCCTTCGGCCACGGTAAACGCCATGACGCGGGGTATTTAACTCTGGTGTCGAGCTATCACTGCTCCCGCTACAACACCAATACGGGTGTCCTCACCCCGGACATGTTCGACAGCGCCGTGGCCACGGCAAAGCGCGCCGCCCTGACGCGCAGATAAGAGGGCAGTGCAAGGCCCGGCTGGCAGAGCCCACAATGTCCGTCAGCTGTAGCGCTCTTCCTTCCAGGGGTCGCCCTCGTTGTGGTAGCCGCGAACTTCCCAGAAACCGGGACGATCCTGCGCCGAAAATTCGATGCGCGTCACCCATTTGGCGCTTTTCCAGAAATACCAATCCGGAATAACGACACGGACGGGGCCACCATGTTCGCGGCTCAGCGGCTTTCCTTCCCAGCTATGGGCCAGGAGCGCATTGCCCGCTGCGAAGACCTCAAGCGCGACATTGGTGGTGTAGCCATCATAGGATTGAAAGAGGACATGGCGGGCCTCAGGCCGAGGCTTCACCATCTCAACCAAGGTGCGTGTTGCCACGCCCTGCCAGTGATTGTCATAGCGACTCCAGGCCGTCACGCAATGAATGTCGCTGACCATGTCAGCCTGGGGAAGCTGCAGAAACTCGTCAAGCGTGAGCAGGAGTGGGACATCAACCAGACCACCCACGCGTAATCGCCAGCGATCCGGCGCAATCGCCGGCTGCGCTCCAAGATCAAGAACCGGCCAATTAGTGACAAGGCGCTGTCCGGGGGGCAGCCGGTTAACCCGCCC
>JAGWRJ010000502.1 GCA_028869725.1 Alphaproteobacteria bacterium
ATTTCCAGGATTCCCTGTGACTGGGCGTTGGCAAACTGGTCGAGGTCAAAGACATAGCTTTTGAATTTGAGCACCGACAGTTTTGCGCCCCGCTGCGAGGATTGCTCGATGGTCCCGTGCTGCATGATCAGACGGGCCCCCCTCGGGGTCTGCGCCAGAAGTCCACTCTGGGCAATATAGGTAATGGGATGAGAGGTATTGCGATTGTCATGCACCAGAATGCCGTGGATTTGGCCGTCCGGGGACAGGTCGCGGATAAACACTGTCAGGCCCTGGGCCGGGGTATTGAACGTGCCTTCGGTCAAGATCGCAGCGCCGATATCGGCGCGAATATCCATTTCCCGCTGCTCCATGGCCCGCTGCGTGAACGGCATCAGCCACAGGGTGTTGACATAGGTGAGCATTGTCACCATCGCGCCGACGAGAAGGACTGGCACGGCGAGCTGAAACGCGCTGTAGCCGGCGGCAGTCATCGCCACCAGTTCGCTGTCCGAATTGAGCTTGTTGAGGCCGAACAGCGCGCCGGCAAAAAAAGCGAGGGGCAGGATGATGACGAGCAGGTCCGGCAGCATCAGCACCGTCAGATAAAGAAAGGTCGGGGTCGACTGTCCGCGATTGATGACGAGATCAAGCAGGCGCAGCGATTGCGATAGCCAGACCACGGCTGTCAGGACGAAGGCAAAAAACGCCGTAGGTCCGATCAGTTGGCGCAGCACATAATGGGACAGGCGCGGCATGGACATCCGGATTGAGGCTGGGCCGGTGCCGCCGAGGCGGCCATGGCCTTTCATGCAGGTTACGATTGGTCCTAAACTAGCATTTTCCCGCCGCCGCCCGGCAATCCTTCTGTGCCCGATAGTGCAAAAGTGCAAGTCTCATCCGTGGCATGGCCATTTCTGGAGTTGAACCGATGCAAATCAGCTTTTCCTCGCCGACTACCGCCACGGGCGGAGCCTTGATCGTGGCGGCTCTGGCCGGCGGAGCCTTCACCGCCTCCGCGGCAGAGGCTGACCGCATGGCCGGTGGAGCGCTCAAACGCGCTCTCGATGTCAGCCGTTTCTCAGGCAAGTTGGGTCAGATGCTGGAAGTGCTGGCCCCGGCACAGGTCAAAGCCTCGCGCATCCTCCTGGTCGGGCTCGGAGCGGCGGAGGAGCTGGATGGGCTCAAAGCCGAGCAGATCGCTGCCGACGTCACAGGCCGGCTTTTGAGCAGTGGCGAAAAATCCATTCACTTTGCGGTTGATCGGCCACGGGGCCTGAAACTCGATGATGCCGAACTGGCCGCCCATCTGGCGATGGGTGTCGAACTGCGCGCCTACAGCTTCGACAAATATCGTACCCGCCAACTGGACGAGCGGGCGGCGACTGTCCGCAAAGTGACCATCGGTACCAAGGATGTGGCGGGTGCGCGCAAGCTCTGGCGCGAGCTTTCCGCAGTCGCGGAAGGTATGTATCTGGCACGCGATCTCGTCAATGAACCGCCCAATGTGCTGTTCCCGGCCGAATTCGCCCGTCGGACCAAAAAGCTCTCCGCGCTTGGCCTGAAGGTCGAGGTCTTGGGTCCAGCCCAGATGAAAAAGCTCGGGTTCGGCGCCCTGCTCGGCGTGGGCCAGGGCAGCGCCCACGAGCCCCAGCTCGTTGTCATGCAGTGGCTGGGCGCGCGCAACCGCAAGGCTGCGCCCATCGCCTTTGTTGGCAAAGGTGTGTGCTTTGATTCGGGAGGACTTTCGCTCAAGCCCGCCGCGTCGATGATCGGCATGAAGGGAGATATGGGTGGTGCTGCTGCAGTGACCGGAACCATGCATGCGCTTGCTGCCCGAAAAGCCAAGGTCAATGCCATTGGCGTGATCGGCCTCGTCGAAAACATGCCGTCCGGCACCGCCCAGCGGCCCGATGACGTTGTGACTTCGCTGTCTGGTCAGACCATCGAAGTTCTCAACACGGATGCAGAGGGCCGCCTCGTGCTCGCCGATGCGCTGACCTACACCCAGCGGCGATTCAAGCCGCGGCTGGTGATTGATCTGGCGACGCTGACCGGTGCCATCATGGTGGCGCTGGGCGCCGAACATGCGGGCCTGTTTTCGAATGACGACAATCTGGCGGCGCAGCTGGCCCAGGCCGGACGTGAGGAAGGTGAGCCGGTCTGGCGCATGCCGTTGGCGACCAATTACGACAAGCTGCTCAAGTCCAAAATTGCCGACATGAAAAACATTTCGGGCGGTCCGCATGCCGGCGCGGTGGTTGCGGCACAGTTTCTGCAGCGCTTCATTGTGGACAGGCAGTCCTGGGCGCACCTGGATATCGCAGGGGTTGCCTGGCAGGATGGCGAACAGAAGGCGCTTGTTCCGTCCTGGGGTGTTGGTTGGGGTGTGCGCATTCTCAATCGCCTGAGCAAGGATCACTACGAGCTTTAGTCAGGCGCGCCGGTCGTGACGGAGACGTTCTTCTATCATCTTGAGCGGCGCGGAATCGAGGAGGTGCTGCCCGAGCTCCTGGAGCGCACGCTGGCGCGCGACTGGCGGGCGATGGTCCGCTGTGACAGTGCCGAGCGCGCGCAGAGTCTCGATACGGCGCTTTGGACCTATCGGGAGGACAGCTTTCTGCCGCATGCCTTGAGCGGTGACGAAAATGCCTGCGCGCAGCCCGTCCTGATCAGTGTGGAAGCGGAGATGGCAAACCGCCCTCACATCTTGTTCCTCGTGGGCGGGGTGATGCCAGCCTGGGACAGTCCGGAGCTCTCCGGCCTCAGACGTATCGTTCTTGTGTTCGACGGCAACGACAGTGCCATGGTGCAGGCTGCGCGCGCGGCCTGGAAGGCGGCTGGCGCGGCGGGGCACGAAGTGACCTATTGGAGACAGACCGCGGCAGGCAAATGGCAGAAGCAGGCATAAGCCTTCGTTCGTCAGCAGCCGATCAGTACAGGCACGGCGCATAGTGCCGACAGAGGAACAGGAGACGGCGGTGTTCAATCTGCGAGGGCGTGGACAGCTGCTGCGCATTCTTGGCGTCAGCTTCGGCATTGCCGTCGCGCTTGGCAACATGATTGGCGCCGGCATTCTGCGTGCACCTTCGGCGATTGCAACGACGGTGCCTGATGGTGAGCTCATCGTCCTTCTGTGGGTCATTGGCGGTCTTCATGTCGGGCTCAGCATTAACATTCTGTCCGAGCTGGGCACGGCCATTCCACAAAGCGGTGGTCCCTACCTTTATGCCCACCGAGCCTTTGGTGACGTCGCCGGGCTGGTGGTGGGCTGGTCCCAATGGATGAGCAAGCTTGCAGGCATCGCTTCGACATCGATCGCCTGCGCCGAATTCCTGCCGATCGTGGTACCTGAAGCGGCCCGCTACACGTTGCCGGTCGCATTGTGTGTGCAGGGGGCACTTTATCTGCTCAACGGTCTTGGTCTGCGTCCTGGCCGCACGATGCAGGAAGCCTCCAGTCTGATCAAAACGGCGATGCTCATCGTCTTCATTGCGGCGGCCATTGCGCTGGTCGCGCCCGGAGGGCATGTCCCGCCCCAGACCTTGCACCACGCACAGGCCGCAGTCGGTTGGGCCGCGCTGATAAATGCCTATTCGCTCATCCGCGGGGCCTATTCCGGCTATGACGCTCCGGTTTACTTCAGCGAGGAGAACACCACTCCGGCCAAAAACATTCCCTGGTCTTTGCTTCTGGGCCTCGTCCTTGCGTTTTTTCTCTATGTTGGTGTCAATGGCGTCCTGATCTATGTCCTCGGCGTGCACGGCGTGGCCGCAACCGCCCTGCCTTTCAACACCGTCCTCGACCGGCTGGGGGGACCGTTGCCGGGTATCATATTCGCGCTGGGCGCGATGATTGCAGTGGCAGGCGTCGCCAATTCCGGCATCATGACAGCGCCGCGGATTCTATTTGCACTGGGCCGTGATGGCCTGCTGCCGGGCTGGTTCACCGCGATCAACGTCGGAGGCAGCCCCTATGTCGCCGTCCTACTCACTGGCCTGTGTTCGCTTGCCCTGGCCGCGAGCGGCTCATTTGCGGTGGTGTTCGGACTTATCGCGCTGCTCGATACGGTGGGATATGTACTCGTCGATGCGGCCTATTTTGCCCTTCGTCGCAAGGAACCGGACCTGAAACGTCCCTTCCGTGCCTTTTTGCATCCGGTTGCACCAGCACTGCTGCTTGGCATTGATCTGGTGCTGCTCGTGCTGTTTTCCGGTACCAATCGGCTTGCGCTCTATTTTGCTGTCGGGCTGACCGTGTTGTGCGTGCCGCTGGCGGTGGTGGCCCGGCGCGCCCGCCGAGCATGAAATTGATGTAAGGGTTGACAGGGGTCGAAAAAGTCGGCCCTTACCCTCTATAGGGCGGCGCGCAAAGAGACACCGCATTCCATGCCCATCGGATTTAGTTTCGGCACGCTGGTCGTGCTTCTTGTTGACTTCGCACTCAGCGCTCATGTCATGCGTAGTGGGCGCTCATATCTCTGGATCCTGCCCATCGTGCTTTTTCCGCCCCTGGGGTGGATTGCGTACGTTGTCTATGTGGTGCTGACGGGCGCGGTGAGCAGCGATCGGGCGCGTCGCTTCGCTGACGATATCGTTAACACGGTTGATCCGGGGCGCGCCTATCGGGAAAAGAAGCGTGACGTCGAACGCGTGGGGTCTGTCGATTCCAAGCGGGCGCTGGCCGAGGAATGCATTCGCCGTGGATTGTTCCAGGATGCGGTCGAACTCTACGAGAGCGCGATGGCAGGACCCTTGGGGGCGCAGGATACGGCGCTGCTGTCCGGGCTTGCCCGGGCCAAGCTCCTGGCAGGGGATGGGGCCGGAGCCGAAGCCGCATTCGATATGCTGAAGCAGGCCGATCCGGCAGCATTCAACGCCGATGCCGAACTCGATTATGCGCGCAGTCTTGCGCTTCAGGGAAAAACCGAGGCTGCGCTCGCCCAATACGAAAAAATCCTGCCCAAATATCCAGGCGAGGAGGCGCGCTGCCGCTATGGCATGCTGCTGAAGACGCTCGGGCAGGAAGACCGGGCACGGCGCGTGTTTCGCGAGATCGTCGAATCGGTCAAGGGTGCTCCGTCCTATTACCGCCGTCGTCAGCGCGAGTGGGTGACGATCGCGCGGCGCAACCTCGCCGGTTGATCGCCCCCGAATGCGGTCTGGCCCGCTTCGATCGGCTCTGGGGCAAACGGTGCCGGCAGGTGCACAGAGCCTGCGCCGTGCGCAACAGGTCTGGGTTCTCAGCTCCCGGTCTTTAACGCAGTCTCATAGGCTTCCTGTGCCTTCAGCCAGCGCTCTTCGGCAGCAGCCAACTTTTTGGCGGCCTCGGCCCGCTTCTTGGAGACCGCGGTGCCCTTCAGCGGATCCTGGGCGAAGAGCGCAGGGTCGCTGAGCGCGCGGTCATATTTGGCAATCTCTGCGCTCAGGGCTGCAATCTGCCGTTCTTCGAGATCAGCCTTGTCCTTGAGGGGACGCAATTGGCTGCGCCGCTGCGCAGATTCGCGCCTTGCGTCTTCGCGGGTCGGTCGGGTGGCTTCGCCATTGCGTACGACGGGCCGCGAATCGCCGCTTAAAAGGTAGCGTCGATAGTCTTCCAGATCGCCATCGAAAGGCTGAACCCGACCGTCGGCAACCAGGAGCAGCCGCTCGGCCGTCGCCTCGATCAGTCGGCGGTCATGACTGATCAAGATGACGGCGCCCTGGAAATCGTTGAGTGCGGTCAGAAGGCTTTCGCGCGCATCTATGTCCAGATGGTTGGTCGGCTCATCAAGAATGAGCAGATTGGGGCGATCCAGCGTGGCCAGGGCCAGCATCAGCCTTGCTCGCTCGCCACCCGATAGCGCGCCGACATGCGTCGTCGCCTTGTCCGCGGAAAATCCAAAGCTGCCAAGCTGGCCGCGCAGCTGCTGCTCGCTCAGTTTGGGGCGCAGATGCGCGAGCGTTTGCAGCGGGGTAAGCTCCGCCTGCAACTCCTCAAGCTGGTGCTGCGCAAAGTATCCCACGTTCAGTTTGCGCGCCCGGAACAGATTGCCGCCCATGGCATCGAGCTTGCCAGCAATGAGCTTGGCGAGCGTGGATTTGCCATTACCGTTCTTGCCAAGCAGAGCGATGCGGTCATCGGGATCAAACCGCAGGTCAATCTGCGACAGCACGGGATGTCCCGGCTCGTAGCCGACGCTGACCTGCTCCAGCGTCATGAGCGGCGGGCTTGCATCGAGGGGTGCGGGTAGCCGGATCGGGGTAACCTGCTCGTCCAGCGGAATGTCGATCTCCTCCATCCGCTCGAGCATCTTGATCCGGCTCTGGGCCTGGCGTGCCTTCGAGGCTTTGTAGCGGAAGCGGTCGACAAAGCTCTGCAGGTGCTTGCGGCGGGTCTCCTGACGCTTGGCAAAGGCAAGGTCATTGGCTCTGCGCAAAGCCCGGGTCGTGGTGAAACTGTCGTAATTGCCGGTATAGAGAGCGAGTTTGCCATGCTCGAGATGTGCGATGAATTCGCAGACGCTGTTCAGCAGATCGCGGTCGTGACTGATCAGCAGCACGCTGCCGCGATACCGCTTCAGATAGTCTTCAAGCCAGAGGACGCCCTCAAGGTCGAGATAGTTCGTCGGTTCGTCGAGCAGAAGCAGGTCCGGGGCAAAGAAAAGTACCGCGGCAAGCGCCACGCGCATGCGCCAACCGCCGGAAAACTCCGAACAGGGCCGCAGTTGGTCAGCTGCGGAAAA
>JAGWRJ010000503.1 GCA_028869725.1 Alphaproteobacteria bacterium
CTCCGGCCGCCTTTCTGTTTGCGCTGGGGCACGGTCGCGCACAGCACAGACGGCTCTACCCGGGCGGGTGCGCCGTCGACAAGGCCAGACAATACTGGCGCGCCAGAAGCTCCGCAGGATCTGCGCGGCCGGCCGCCATCTTGGCATGCCGGATTATTCGGCTGCTTCGGCGATTTTGGTTGGCGTCCAGCGCAGCACCGGTTTGCGTGCGGCCGCCGTCTCGTCCAGACGCTGACGCGGCGCGTAGTGAGGAGCGCCCACAAAGCGCTCGCTCCTACCGGCCTTCGCGTCTTCGGCAAGTCCTCGCAGCACGGTGACGAAGCGGTCCAGCGATTCCCGCGATTCGGACTCGGTGGGCTCGATGAGCATGGCGCCATGCACGACCAGGGGAAAATACATGGTCATCGGATGATAGCCCTCGTCGATCATCGCCTTGGCAAAGTCGAGCGTGGTTACGCCGGTATCGGCGAGGAAGCTGTCATCAAACAGGGCCTCATGCATGCACGGGCCCTCGCCAAACGGCGCACTCATGACATCCTTGAGGCTGGCCAGCAGATAATTGGCAGATAAAACGGCATCCTCGCTGGCCTGACGGATCCCATCGGCGCCATGGCTCAGCATGTAGCTGAGCGCACGTACGAACATGCCCATCTGACCGTGGAAGGCGCACATGCGGCCAAACGGATTGGCGTCGGCGGGCAGCGTGGAACGATCTTCGATAAGCCGAAGGCCGGTTTCGTCCTGGACCAGAAGCGGCAGCGGCGCAAAGGGCGCGAGAGCTTTGGACAGGACCACAGGCCCCGCACCAGGGCCCCCGCCGCCGTGTGGCGTCGAGAAAGTCTTGTGCAGATTAATGTGCATGGCATCCACGCCAAGATCGCCAGGACGGACACGTCCGGCAATGGCGTTGAAATTGGCACCGTCGCAGTAAAAGAACGCGCCCACCTCATGCACGGCGTCTGCAACTTCGAGGATACGTCGCTCAAACAGACCGCAGGTATTGGGATTTGTAAGCATGATGGCGGCGACATCTGTACCGAGCTTCGCCCTCAGCGCCTCGATATTCACATGCCCGTCGCCGCTGGCTGGAATCTGATCGACCTGAAAACCGGCAAAGGCCGCCGTAGCCGGATTAGTGCCATGTGCAGACTCAGGAACCAGAACACGCGGACGGTGTTCTCCACGAGCTTCGACCGCAGCCTTGATGGCCAGCATGCCACAGAGCTCGCCATGCGCACCGGCCTTGGGTGACATCGCCACCGCGGGCATGCCGGTCAGCTCCATCAGCCAGGTCATCAATTCCTGGATCAGCGTCAGCGCCCCCTGCACGGTTCGCAGGGGCTGCAACGGGTGCAGATCTGAAAACCCCGGAAGACGCGCCATTTTCTCGTTCAGGCGCGGATTGTGCTTCATCGTGCACGAACCAAGGGGATAAAGCCCGGCGTCGATCGCATAGTTTTTACGCGAAAGGCGCACATAATGGCGCACCACCTCAGGCTCGGACAGGCCCGGCAGGCCGATGGGTCGGCGCCGCTCCAGCCCGCCAAGACGCGCGGTGTGGGCTGGCGCGTCGGGCAGGTCAACACCACACATACCCGTCCGGCCCAGCTCGAAGATCAGCTTTTCCTCGTGATCGAGGCCATGATCGCCCGACAGAGTGGGCGGCAGTGCCGCTCCTGCCTGGCCGGGGGTGGTCGGACGGCCCTGATTGTTCATCGTCATGAGAGCACCCTGGCAAGAGCGTGAGCGTAGGTCTCGATATCGTCTGCGGAATTGGTTTCGGTTGCTGCCACGATCAGAAGCCGTTGCGCTTCCGGGTCGTCGGCAAACAAGCGACTGGCCGGCACGCCGCCAAGAACACCCTCACCGGCCAAGGCATCGACGACGGCCGCAGCCGGCCGCGAAAGGCGCAGCGTGAATTCGTTGAAGAAGCTGGGCGTAATCAGTTCAACACCTTTGATGGCCGCAAGACGTTCAGCCAGAAGAACGGCTCGGGCATGGTTGAGACGCGCCAGACGCGTAAAGCCGTCCTCGCCCAGAAGCGACAGGTGAATGGTGAAGGCCAGCGCGCAGAGCCCGGAATTGGTGCAGATGTTGCTCGTGGCCTTTTCCCGACGGATGTGCTGTTCACGGGTGGAAAGGGTCAGCACGTAGCCCCGGCGGCCAGCCGCATCGACCGTTTCTCCTGCCAGGCGACCGGGTATTTGGCGCAGGAATTTTTCGCGGGTGGCAAACAGCCCCACATAAGGTCCGCCAAAATTCAGACCATTGCCGATTCCCTGCCCCTCCGCGGCAACGATGTCGGCGCCCATCGCACCGGGCGCTTCGATGAGGCCAAGCGACACGACCTCGGTCACAACCGCAATAAGTAGCGCACCCTTGGCATGGGCCGCATCGGCGATGGGCCGCAGATCGTGCAGCAGACCGAACACATCCGGGCTTTGCACCACCACACAGGCTGTTTCGCCATCAATCAGACCAGCAAGCTCCTCGCCCTGGCCGGGACGGCGGGGCGCCGCAACGATTTCGCCACCTGCCAGCTGCGCTACAGTTTTGATGGTCGCCGCGTAGTGAGGATGAAGGCTTCCGCTGAGAACTACCTTGGCGCGCCGGGTGATACGGCGGGCCATTTCCACGGCTTCTGCAGCAGCGGTCGAGCCGTCATACAATGAGGCATTGGCCACCTCCATGCCGGTCAGCATCGCGACCTGGGTCTGGAATTCGAACAGGTATTGCAGCGTGCCCTGGCTGATTTCCGGCTGATAGGGTGTGTAGGACGTCAAGAACTCCGAGCGCTGGATCAGATGATCGACACTGGCCGGCACATGATGGCGGTAGGCTCCAGCACCACAGAAGAATGCCGCTGATCCGGCTGCCATGTTCTTGGCGGCCAGACGCGACAGATGGCGCTCAACCTCTAGTTCTCCCATTCCGTCCGGCAGCGCAAAGCCCTCGCGGCCCACCACCGCAGCCGAGGGAACATCCACAAACAGATCGTCGATGCTGCGCGCACCGATGCGCGCCAACATCGCCCTGCGGTCCTCGCGCGTCAAAGGCAGATAGCGCATGGTGCTCAAGCTTCCTTCACGAAGGTATCATACTCATCCTTGCGCATGAGGCTTTCGAATTCACCCCGGTCTGCAATTCTGAGCTTGAAGAACCACGCTGCACCTTCGGGGTCCGCATTGACGCCGGCTGGGTCGTCAGTGAGCGCGTTATTGGACTCGAGAACCTCTCCAGCCACGGGTGCAAAAACGTCTGATGCCGCCTTGACGCTTTCCACGACCGCCGCCTCGCCATGTGCAGCCAGCGTACGGCCAACCTCTGGCAGTTCGACAAAAACCACATCGCCGAGCTGTTCGGCGGCGTGGCGCGTGATGCCGATGGTGGCTACGTCGCCCTCCAGCTGCACCCATTCGTGATCCTTGCTAAAGCGGGTCTCGCTCATCTCATCCTCTTAACGTTTGTAGCGATTGGGTACGAATGGCAGCACCGCAACATGCGCAGGCAGTGCCTTGCCGCGAACGATGATATCGAGGGCTGAGCCGTCCTCGGCAAAGGCTGGCATCACATATCCCATCGCGATCGGCGCATTGAGCGATGGCGAAAATCCGCCCGAAGTCACCCGACCTATGATCTGTCCGTCACGACTTGCGATCTCGGCCCCTTCGCGGGCGGGAGCCCGTCCCTCCAGGCGCAGACCAACGCGCTTGCGCGCGGCACCGTCGAACAGCTGATCCATGATCTTCGCGGCAGCAGGAAAATCCCTGTCGAGCTTGCGTCGCTTTCCGATCGCCCAGACGAGATTGGCTTCCACCGGGCTCGTGGTCTCGTCGATGTCATGGCCGTAAAGACAGAGCCCAGCCTCCAGACGCAGGGAGTCGCGCGCGCCTAAGCCAATCGGCAAAACCTCCGGCTCGGCAAGTAGGGCTCGGGCCACCTTTTCGGCCTCTTCGGCGGGAACCGAAATCTCAAATCCGTCTTCACCGGTATAGCCCGAACGCGAAATGTGGCAGGCAATACCGTCAAACCGTGCCTGGGCGGCGGTCATGAAGGACAGCGCGTCTGCCTGCGGACAATGGCGGGCCAGTGCCGCTGCAGCCTTTGGCCCCTGCAGCGCGAGCAGGGCGCGGTCATCGCGTGCCACGAGTTCAACCGTGCGAGGCAGATATGCCCGCACATAGGCATCGTCGACGTCCTTGCGCGCTCCATTGAAGACCAGCCCCAGCTGTCCCTCATCGGAACTGCGCGTCACCATTAGATCATCAACCATGCCGCCCTGATCGTTGAGCAGCATCGTGTACCGCATGCGTCCTGTAGCAAGGCCAAGTATGTCGCCTGGGGTGAGCGCTTCCAGCGCTCTGGCGGTGGAGCCATGATCGGGACCGACGAGCTGGCGTTGGCCCATATGGGAGACATCGAACAGACCTGCGGCGGCACGCGTATGCAGGTGTTCCTTCAGGATCCCGGTTGGATAGTGAACGGGTAGCGCATAACCGGCGAATTCAACCATCTTGCCGCCGAGCGCGACGTGCAGGTCGTAAAGCGGGGTGCGCTTGAGTTCGGTGGTGGCGTCCATAGAGGGTCCGATCAACAGCTGATACCGGCGCGGACGGCGCAAGCCTGCGACCGGACACGCGCCCCTCTGTCATCGGACCTGAGAGATTTCCCGGGGCGAACACTGCGGGATTACCCCTTCGGTGGGCACGACCTTCCGGTTGCACCGCTTTCCAGAGATTCAACCCCTTCGCGGTCCTTTTGCCTGAGAGTTTCCGGGGCGGTTGCTCCTTCGGCGCCCTGCTACCGGAACGATGTGGCAGCAGGATCTCTCCCGCGAGGGAGTATGTGATGGCCGTCCGGCCGCGTCTCACGACGGGGGCGGACGTCGGCGCGGATCATAGTCGCCGAACGCGACTAGTCAATCTGAGGACAAAGACGGCAGGGAGAAATGGACGCAGACAGACTGTCATCCACAACCTTCGCGACGTCCGTCCCGGGCGGGTCCCCCCTTTGCTGGCGCGACGCTACATCCGGGCAGGAACTTCGATGCCCAGCAGGTCGAGCACGTAGATCAGCATTGCGAGCGTCATCCGTGCCAGTTCAAGGCGCGCAACCCGTACCGCGCGATCCTCCTCAGCCAGAATATGCCGGGCGGCATAGACGCGTGAAAAGCGCTGGGCCAGCTCAAAGACGTAGTCGCAGAGGATATTGGGGGCGCGCTTGTCTTGGGCGCCCGCCATCGCTTCCGATAACA
>JAGWRJ010000504.1 GCA_028869725.1 Alphaproteobacteria bacterium
ACCAATCTCACCAATCAGCGCCCTCCCGTTAGCGCAAGCGAGTTCGGCAGCCAGTCGTTCTATCTGCTCAACGCGCGCATGCTGTGGCTGCGTCTGGGATATTCGCTGTAGCAGCAGCACTGGCCCGTGGTTTGATGCCTGACGCGGCGCGGCACACTCAAGGCGGGCGCGATCCGGCACTACGGATAGCTCAACGCGACCAGGACTTCATCGTGCCGTGCCGATTCCAGCAAGCTGATTTCTGAGGGACAGTCGATCGAGGCCCCTGATTGGCAGATTTGAAAACAATTCGATGCGGCGCTGCAGTATGGCAAACGCCTGGCGAAACGCCGCCTCGATTTTTCCATCGTCACCTGTCACCGCTGCCGGATCAGGCACCGCCCAGTGTGCGGTGATGGGCTTACCCGGCCACACCGGACAGACCTCGTTCGCCGCGTTGTCACAGACGGTGAAGATGAAATCCAGCACGGGCGCATCAGCCGTCGCGAACTCATCCCAACTTTTTGATCGCAGACCCTCGGTCGGATAACCAAGACGCTCCAGTAACTGAATGGTATGAGGATTTATCTTTCCTGCGGGATTGGAGCCTGCGGAATAGGCCCGGAATTTTCCAGCGCCGAGCCTGTTGAGGATCGCTTCGCCAAAGATCGAACGCGCGGAATTTCCGGTGCAGAGAAAGAGGACATGATAGGGCCTCTCAGGCGGTTGCGCACGCATCACTTGTTCCTAACAGCAAGAATCAGCTGAACAACAGGCCGCACCTGGCTTCAAGACAGGAGCATTGTCCTCGCCATAGGAGGTCGCCGTGTCAAAAGAGAAGAAGGTTTCCCAGCGGATGGCTGATGGATCACTCACCCAGCTCTTGTTGGACCGGGCGTAGCAGCAGGTCGCCGCGTCCTGGTCCTGCACGATTTTGCCCGCATCCTTCAGTCGCGATGCGATTTCACGCAGTTCGTCGTCACTTTCAACCTGGATGCCCAGGTGATCGAGGCCAGCGGGCGCATGACGGGCCGAGATTGCCAGATTTACCCGCGGATCATCCAGCAGCCATTTGGCATAATCTGCCTTTTCAATCGTAGGCCGTGCCGCGAACAGCGTCGAATAAAATTCGATCGAACGCGGCAAATCATCGACCGCGATGTGTATGTGCAAGCGTTTCATGGAGGCCTCCGCGAGTTGGTTTACAGCTTCCCTCACCGGCCGAAGGGGGCGCGCACATGTCAGGATGCCCCCCACAGCAATCCTCGGTGAGATATTCGAGAAGCTCACGCATCGCTGCGTAGTGGACAGAGTAAAAAAGGGATCGACCGCTTCTGCGAGCGCGCACCAGCCCTGCGTTGGACAGCACGAGCAGATGCGCCGACAAGGTCGTCGCCGGAATTCCGACAGCGCGGGCGATATCACCGGCGGCGATGCCCTCCGGCCCGGCTTTGACCAGCAAGGTGAAGACCTGGAGCCGACTGTCCTGCGCCAGGGCGGAAAGTCTCTTTACGGCATCATTTAGTTCCATATTTTTATAATTGCAGAATTATAGAAATAAATCAAGCGGTCGATTGCGTCAGCGCCGAAGGAAAAACAACAGGTTCGCTGCCGGCGGGCAGGGTGACAGGGTCCAGAGCGATGTCTATTTTCCGCCTATGACCTCAGATTCCGGCGGCCAGCCGCACTACCGTGACCCGCTTGACGTTGTGTTCCAGGAACAGACCACGTCAGAACCGCCCTATCTTCGCGGTCTCAATCCCGAGCAGCGCGCGGCCGTGCTTGCAGTCGACGGCCCGGTTCTCGTTCTCGCAGGGGCCGGAACCGGAAAGACCCGCGTCCTGACCACGCGCCTTGCCCACATTCTGGCTACGCGCCGCGCCTGGCCCGGCCAGATCCTCGCCGTCACCTTCACGAACAAGGCCGCGCGCGAGATGAAGGAACGCATCGGCATGCTGATCGGAGGGGTGGTCGAGGGCATGCAGTGGCTGGGTACGTTCCACGCCATCGCCGCGCGTATGCTGCGCCGACATGCCGAACTCGCTGGGCTGAAGCCCAATTTTACCATCCTGGATACTGACGATCAGATCCGCCTCATCAAGCAGCTCATCACCGCCGAGAACATCGACGAGAAGCGCTGGCCTGCCCGCACGCTCGCAGGCCTGATCGACAGCTGGAAAAATCGCGGCCTGCGGCCCGAGGACCTGTCGGATGACGATGGCCAGGGCTTTGCCATGGGGCGCGGCAGGAAGCTCTACGCGGCCTATCAGCATCGCCTCAAAGAGCTCAATGCCGCGGACTTTGGCGATCTGCTGCTGGAGACACTCGCGATCTTGCGGACCCATCCCGATGTGCTGTCGGAGTATCGCGAGCGCTTTCACTACATGCTGGTCGACGAATATCAGGACACCAATGTCGTTCAGTATTTGTGGCTGAAACTTCTCGCCGGAAATCGCGGCAATCTTTGTGTGGTCGGCGATGATGACCAGTCGATTTATGGCTGGCGGGGGGCGGAAGTCGAAAACATCCTGCGCTTCGAACATGATTTCCCGGGGGCGAAGGTCATCCGCCTGGAACGCAACTACCGCTCCACCGGCGCCATCCTGGGAGCAGCGTCCGGTCTCATTGCCGCGAACAAGGGCCGGCTTGGCAAGACGCTGTGGACCGAAGATGCCGCCGGCGAGAAGATCAGAGTGTCAGGTGTCTGGGACGCCGAAGAGGAAGCGCGTGGGGTTGCAGCTGAAGCCGAAGATCTGCACCGCCAGGGCCACCCCTTCGTGCAAATGGCCGTGCTGGTGCGCGCATCCTTCCAGATGCGTGAATTCGAAGACCGCTTTCTCAGCCTGGGGCTGCCCTACCGCGTCATTGGTGGCCCGCGCTTCTATGAGCGGGCGGAAATTCGCGATGCACTGGCCTATCTGCGCCTCATTGCGCAAGGCGATGACGATCTTGCCTTTGAGCGCATCGTCAACCGGCCCAAGCGCGGCATCGGCGATGCGAGTGTCGCAAGCTTGATGCAGTTTGCCCGCGAGCGGGGGATCCCGCTTCTGGCGGCGGCACAGGAGATTGGCGGCAGCGAGGCGCTCGCGCCCAAGGCCCGGCGGGCGCTGGGCGAGCTGGCTGCACAGTTCACGCGCTGGAGCGATCAGGCCCGTCACCTGCCCCATACCGAACTCGCCGAGATCGTGCTCGATGAGAGCGGCTATACCGACATGCTCAAGGCCGATAAGTCCCCCGAGGCACCAGGGCGGCTGGAGAATCTCAAAGAACTGGTGCGCTCGATGGAGGAGTTCGAAACCCTGGGCGGCTTTTTGGAACATGTCAGCCTGGTGATGGAAACGGTGCAGAATGAGAGCGAGGACCGTCTCAGCATCATGACGCTGCACGCGGCGAAAGGTCTTGAATTCGACACGGTTTTCCTTCCCGGGTGGGAGGAAGGACTCTTCCCAAGTCAGCGGACAATGGATGAAAGCGGACTGGCCGGACTTGAGGAGGAACGCCGCCTCGCCTATGTCGGGATGACCCGCGCGCGCCATCGTCTGCGCATTTCCTTTGCTGCCAACCGACGGGTGCATGGCTCCTGGCAAAGCTCGCTGCCGTCGCGCTTCCTGTCGGAACTGCCGCAGGATCATATCGAAGCCGTCGTCAATGAAGGCTTTTATGGCGGCTATTCGGGGTTTCGCGACAATGACCCCTCTGAAAGTTTCAGCAGCGGCTATGAGAGTCCCGGCTGGAAACGCGCCCAGGCCAACCGCGCCACCTATGGCGGTGTGCGCAGCCGTCCTCCGACCATCGAGGCCCAGGCGCATGCGATCCAGACGAGCGATCCCAGCCAGTCCCATTACGCGCGTGGCGAGCGCGTGTTTCATCAGAAATTCGGGTATGGCGAGGTCCGCTTTGTCGAGGGCAACAAGCTGACCGTCCTGTTCGACAAGGCTGGTGAAAAACGCGTGATCGACAGCTTCGTCACCAAGGCCTAATGGTGCCGCCCTCACCCGATCGGAACCCAGCGACGTGATCACTCCCCCCTTATGGAAAGCCTCGGTTCAGCTTGGCAAAGCTGAGGCTGCTAATGTCTGCGCGCTCCTGGAGCTGGCGCCACCCAGACCCCAGGCGGTCCTGGTCAACGAGGATCCATTTCGTGACTGGGCCGAGGTGGAGGCGCTCTACAGTGAAATGCCCGACGGCGCATTTCTGTCCGAACTCGTCGGTCATCCGCTCCATGTTGCCCTTCTGCCGGACGTCGACTGGATCAGGCTCTCGCAGGAGGGTCTGCCGCCTGTGCGGGCCGGACGGTTTTTCGTCTTCGGTGCCCACGACGCCGGAACCGTTCCTTGCGGGGTCATTCCCGTTCGCATCGAAGCGGGCATGGCGTTTGGCACCGGCCATCATGAAACCACCGCCCTCTGTCTGTTGGCACTCAGCGAACTTGCCAAAGCGCGCGCCTTTCACAACGTGCTCGATCTGGGCTGTGGCACCGGCCTGCTTGCCATTGGTGCGGCCAAACTCTGGCGCCGTCCGGTGACCGCCACCGACATCGATCCGGTGTCGGTGGCAATTGCCAGGGACAATGCCAAGGCCAATGGCGTAGCTCCCCTCGTGCATGCGCTCTGCGCCGATGGGATGAACCATCCCGCGCTCGGCCATAAAGCACCGTTCGATCTTGTTCTCGCCAACATCCTGGCCGGACCTCTGACCCGCCTGGCGCCGTCGATCCGGGCGGCGCTATCGCCATCAGGCGTCGTCATTCTCTCCGGCCTGCTGCGCTGGCAGGAAAATCTGGTGCTCAGCTTCTACCGCGCGCAGGGATTTGCGCTGGCGCAGATTTATCGCGACGGCAGCTGGTCGGCGCTGGTGCTGCGCAATGGGGGGAGATAGGCTCGGCCAGTAACCTCGCCTCTGCGGCAGGAGCGCGACCGGCTGTGCGGCCGGGCCCTGCCGTCATGATGACCGACCGTTCAGGATCTTGTGATGGACAGACAATCCTTTCAGCAGTTCGAAGACCAGTCAGATGCCGCCACCGTGGCGCCACGCCTTGCGGCGCTGCGCGCCGAGCTCGCCAAGCGCGGACTGGACGGCTTTCTCGTTCCCCATGCCGACGAGTTCCAGGGCGAATATCTGCCCAAATCTGCCGAGCGCCTGGCCTTTCTGACCGCTTTTACCGGTTCGGCGGGGGCAGCGATCGTGCTGAAAGAACGCGCCGCGGTATTTGTCGACGGCCGCTACACCCTGCAGGTGCGCCAGCAGACCGACACCAGATTGTTCGAGCCGCGCGATCTGGTCAGCGAAGGCCTTGCCGGCTACATCGAGACCCAGGTCCGCGCCAAAACCAGGCTCGGCTATGATCCCTGGCTGCATCCGCAGAATGAACTCGAACGCCTTTCGGCGGCCGCCCAAAAATCCGGCGTCATCCTCGTCGCAACCGACGGCAATCCGATCGATGCAGTATGGGCCGAGCGTCCGGCACCGCCCACCAGCAAGGCCAAACCCCACGCGCTAAATCTGGCGGGCGAAAGCGCGCAGTCCAAGCGCACGCGCATTGCCGAAGACCTCAAATCCAGCGGCATTGATAGCGCGGTCATCACCTTGGGCGATTCGATTGCCTGGCTGTTCAATATTCGTGGCGCAGATGTGCCCCACACGCCGTTCTCGCTTGCCTTTGCCCTGCAGCATGCCGACGGCTCGGCAGATCTGTTCATCGATCCAGCCAAGCGTTCAGCAGAGCTCGACCAGCATCTGGGCAATGCCGTGCGGCTGCACGCGCCTGACGAGTTCGTCGCTCATCTGGACAGCCTCTCGGGAAAGACCGTGCTTGCCGATCCAGGCAGCACCGCAGCGGCGATCTTTGACCGGCTTGCCGCGGCAGGTGCCCAGATCCGTCGTGCGTCCGATCCCTGTCAGCTGCCCAAAGCCTGCAAGAATCCGGTCGAAATCGAAGGGGCCCGCAAGGCGCACATCCGCGACGGTGCCGCGCTGTCGCGCTTTCTCGCCTTCATGGCGCGCGAAGCGCACAAGGGTCACCTCACCGAAATCGAAGCCGCCCAGATTCTTGAGGGTTTCCGGCGCGACAGCGGTGCGCTCACCGATTTGAGCTTCGATTCAATTTCCGGAGCGGGCGAACACGCAGCCCTGCCTCACTACCGGGTCACGCGCAGCAGCAACCGTCCCATTCGCGCGAACGAGATCTATCTCATCGATTCGGGCGGCCAGTATCCCGATGGCACCACTGACGTCACGCGCACCATGATCGTGGGCGCGCCGACGGCCGAAATGAAGGATCGGTTTACCCGCGTACTGAAGGGACACATTGCCCTCGCCACTGTGCGGTTTCCGGAAGGAACAATTGGCGCCCAGCTCGACACCCTGGCACGCCGCCCGCTGTGGGACGCTGGCTGCGATTACGATCATGGTACCGGCCATGGTGTAGGATCCTATCTTTCGGTGCATGAAGGGCCACACAGCATCTCAAAAAAGCCCATCACCCAGGCTCTGAAGCCGGGCATGATCTGCTCGAACGAACCGGGTTTCTACAAAGCCGGCGAATATGGCATCCGCATCGAAAACCTCGTCGTCATCGGCGAACCGAAGGATGTGGGTGGAGATCGCAAGGTGATGGAGTTCGAAACCATTACGCTTGCTCCAATCGATCTGGAACTGGTCGACACAAAGCTCCTCAACGCCGAGGAAAAAGCCTGGCTCAATGCCTATCATGCGCGGGTGCGTGAACATCTCTGGGACCTGGTCGATCCCGACACGCAAGCCTGGCTCAAGACGGCGACGCGGCCCATTTAGCTGAACGCCGCAGCGGCCATGGAGGTTGTGCCTTCAGAAGAAGGCACGCTCCATGCACAGGAAGGAGATCCCTACATGCGACGAGACAGAAGCGCACCATCGGGCACGCTCCATCGCCTCAAGCTTGACTGCCGCGCTCTGCGTGGAAATTTTCTCAACGAAGAAACCCTTCGCGCCATCGACGTCTATGCGCCCCATGGCTGCGAGGGACGAGAGCTTGCGCTTCTCGTCGATCTGGTCGGCTTCACTGCTGGTGGCCCAGCCCACACCAACTGGAAGAATTTCGGCGAGAATGTGCCCGAGCGACTTGACCGGCTGATCGCAAGCGGCGCGATGGCGCCCTGTGTTGTTGCCTTTCCGGACTGCTACACCAAGCTTGGCGGCAACCAGTACATCAACTCATCGGTGATGGGCCCTTGGGCTGATGTCATTCGCACCGAGATCGTTCCTTACGTCGAACAGCAGTTCGGCTGCGGCGGCAGAGGTCGGCGTGGCGTGTTCGGAAAGAGCTCGGGTGGCTATGGTGCGATTACCCATGCCCTTCTTTATCCGGACTTCTGGGCGGCAGCCGCCTGTCACTCTGGTGATATGGCCTTCGAACTTTGCTATCTGCCGGAATTTCCGCGCCTCCTGCGCACGCTTGGCAAAAAGAATTTCGACATCAAGGCCTGGATCGATGCCTTTCACGCAAGCCCGAAGCTCAACAACAATGACCTGCACGATCTGATGACGCTTGCCATGTGCGCCAGTTACGATCCGGCACCCGAAGAGCCGTCCGGCATTCGCCTACCGGTGACCACGGATACCTGTGAGCTCATCGCCGAGCGCTGGGCGAATTTTCTCAAATGGGACCCGCTCGAACTGGTCAAGACCCACGCCGCCGGACTTGCACAGCTCAAGGCACTCTATATCGACTGCGGCAGTGTCGATCAGTACAATCTCGTTTACGGAGCACGGCGACTGCATCGTGCCCTGATCGCCGCCGGCACCGCTCATACCTATGAGGAATTTGCCGACGACCACTCGAGCGTGGATTATCGCATGGATGTCAGCCTGCCACTGCTGGCGCAGGCACTGAACAGATAGAAGAGGTACTGGGGCGATGGCAATACGCAGTCGCGTGGCGATGTGGGCAGCACTTGTGCCACTTCTGGCAGGTTGTTCGGTCTGGCCCGTTAATCAGGATCCTGCGGGTATCACCTGGCGGCAACACGCCAACCACATCCTCTTCGCACTTCAGCGCTATCACGGCCGTACCGGACAGTTTCCGGCGACGCTGCGGGCGCTGGTTCCAGGCTATTTGCCGGCCTTACCTGAGGTGCCGCGCCTCACCTATGATTCCACCACCGGATCGCTTGCCTATCACTACATTCCAAGCTTCCCGCAACTGCGCTGGACCTGGTGCGAATCGATCGGAGATAGCACCAATTGGCGCTGCGCCGAACATCTGCTTACGGGGTTCAACCGCAGCTGAAAGGGTTTCTGTGCGGGTAGCGTGTCTTGTCCGCGGCGCAAAGCTCAGAGCTGCGTGCCACTGCCTATCGCTCCCGGATCAGCCTCAGCCACGCGTCCTCATCGATGATCTCGATGCCAAGCTTGGTAGCTTCGGACAACTTGGATCCGGCGCCAGGGCCGGCGACGACAAGATCAGTCTTCTTCGATACCGAGCCCGCAACCTTCGCGCCCAGGCTTTCTGCCCGTGCCTTGGCCTCCGGACGCGTCATCTTCTCGAGCGTGCCAGTAAAGACAATCGTCTTGCCATATACGGGTGATGTGGATGGGGCACGTGGTTCGGCAGCGGGCAACACCGAAATCTGCTCCAGCAGGCGGTGAAGTGCCTGGCGGTTATGCGGCTCGGCAAAGAAGTCCCGTATCGCTTCGGCAACGATGGGCCCGATCCCACCGATCTCGTTGAGATTTTGCGCCGCATCGCGGCTCTGCATGGCAGCAAGGAAAGCGGCTTCGGTGTGATAGGTGCGGGCCAGAAGCCGGGCAGTGGTCTCGCCCACATGGCGGATACCAAGAGCATTGATGAGCCGCTCGAGGGGAATTTTGCGCCTGCGTTCGATGGCCTCGAAAAGCTTGGCGGCGCTTTTGGCGCCCCACCCCTCGCGTGCGGCAATCGCCTTGGGCCCATCGCCAAAGCGGGCCTTGAGCGTGAAGATGTCAACTGGCTCCTTGAGCATGCCATCGGCGAAGAACGCCTCGATCGCCTTCTCGCCCAGACCTTCGATGTCAAAGGCATCCCGCCCGACAAAATGCTTGAGGCGCTCCATTGCCTGGGCCGGACAGATGAGCCCGCCGGTACAGCGCCGCGCAGCCTCCTTCCTGCCAGTGCGTTCGTCCGTCTCACGCACCGCATGACTACCGCAGGCCGGACAGCGATGGGGCATTCTGTAGGGTTGTGCCTGTTTGGGGCGACGTTCGGGCACTACCCGCACCACCTGGGGAATGACATCACCCGCCCGCTGCACCACCACCGTATCGCCGACGCGGATATCCTTTTCGGCGATATAGTCTTCATTGTGCAGCGTCGCATTACGTACGACGACGCCGCCGACGGTGACTGGATGCAACTGGGCAACTGGCGTCAGAACACCGGTACGACCGACGAAGACAG
>JAGWRJ010000505.1 GCA_028869725.1 Alphaproteobacteria bacterium
CCATCCGACGGCTGATAGGCGCCGTGCTCCTGGAGCAGAACGACGAGTGGGCGGTCCAGCGTGCCCGCTACATGCCTCGCGACACCATGGCCGAGCTGCTCGACCCTCCCTCCGCCGAGCTATCCGTCATGGCACACTGATCACGCGGCCCAACCCGACCCGACCGCTACCGGATGCCGGAAGCTACACCACGCAGCGGGGCACAATCGCCTAGACCTACTCAATTCGGTGAGGGCGCCGTTCCGATGTTACGGTCAGGACGGTATCCTTCCGCCCAGATTAGTCGCCCTAGGCACGGACGTCTATTTTGGCTATTCCCGAGGATCTGGTGGAATGGGCGCCAGTGGTCAGTATGGAGGCCCACATGGGGAGGACGATGATGCGGGCAATTCTTATTGCCGGTCTGCTGGCATGCCTAGCGGCGTGTGGATATGGCAGGACCCCCAGTGATGTGTTCAGCGCGGGCGTGGCGGCGATCCGTGAACATGATTACGCCACCGCCATTTCTGACTTTCGCCTCGCTGCGCAGCAGGGCTTTGCCCCAGCGCAGTTCGGCCTTGGCCTGATGTACCACCACGGCCTCGGTGTCCCGCAGGACGATGCCCAGGCGGCAAAGTGGTATCGACTCGCTGCGAACAATGGCGAAGCCCGAGCGCAGTTCAATCTCGGCTGGCTGTACTCCCAAGGCCGGGGTGTCCCGGAAAGTGCTGTCCGGGCGGTGAAGTGGTATCGACTCGCTGCGCAGAAGGGCGTCGCCCCTGCGCAGTACAACCTTGGCTGGATGTACGCCCAAGGGCGAGGTGTCCTGAAGAATGATGCGAAAGCAGCGAAATGGTATCGGCTGGCTGCGCTGCAGGGCCTCGCCCCGGCGCAGAACAACCTCGGTGGGATGTACGCCCAAGGCCAGGGCGTCCCACAGGACTATGCCCGGGCGGCGATGTGGTTTCGACTGGCTGCGCATCAGGGCATTGCCAACGCGCAGTCCATGCTCGGCTGGATGTATTACGAGGGCCGAGGTGTCTCGCAGGACGATGCCATGGCGTTGAGGTGGTATCGACTGGCTGCGCTACAGGGCGATGCCGGTGCGCAGACTATCCTCGGCGGGATGTACGTCCACGGCCAGGGCGTCGCGCCGAACGATGCGAAGGCGGTGAAGTGGCTTCGGCTTGCTGCACAGCAAGGTGATGCCAATGCACAGACCAGCCTCGGCGTGATGTACGCCCAAGGCCGGGGTGTCGCGCGGAACGATGCCAAAGCGTACAAATGGCTCGCGTTGGCCAAGTCCGCGGCAATACCTGATTCGAAGCTCTATACCGCTGTCAGCCAAAACATGCGCTTCTTGAAGGCATCGATGTCGCCCGCTCAGGTCGCCCAAGGACAGCAGGAAGCCTCGGCATGGCGGGCCGTCCACCCCGAGGGCGACTAGCGGCTTCGATCGACCCAAAGCCGCAACTGGCTGCAGCACTGATTTTTGTGTAACGTGCCCAGCGTGATGGCCGGGGAAGATAGGCTCCAACGATAATCGTGCGGCACATTTGACTCCAAGGGGGAAGTCATGTCGGAAGCACCGCAGTCGGGTAGTGGTTCGGGTGCGCCCGTTGCCTACTCAGGTGCGTGGCGTCGGCTAGGTGCTTTTTGCATCGATGGCCTCGTTCTCGGGATCATCGGCATAGCGCTGGGTGCCGTCGCGTTTGCGCGCTTGGCTGCACTGGGTCCTTGGGGTCGGCTTCTGGGCTTTGTCATTGCAGTTGCCTACTTCGGCGTCCTAGAGAGCCGCGTCGGCGG
>JAGWRJ010000506.1 GCA_028869725.1 Alphaproteobacteria bacterium
CGGTGCCGTTGCGTCCGATGATGCCGATGCGGTCACGGCGCAGTATGCGCACACTGACATCCCTGACCACCGGCCGCCCGTCATAGCTCTTGCACAGCTGCCGGGCGTCGACCACGACCGAGCCACTGCCCGTTGCTTCGGCCGCATCGAGCCGCACCGAACCTGGAGCCCGCAAAGCGGCGGTGCGGGCTTGGCGTAGCGCGGCAAGTTCGCCAACACGGCGTACGTTGCGCTTACGCCGGGCGGTAACGCCATAGCGCATCCAGTGTTCTTCCGCGGCGATCTTGCGTGCCAGCTTGTGCTGGGCGATCTCCTCGTTTTCCAGCACACGATCACGCCAGTCTTCGAAGTCGCCAAATCCCCGGTCCAGCCGGCGCGTCGTACCGCGGTCGAGCCACACCGTGGACCTTGACAGCGTCTCGAGAAAGCGCCGGTCGTGGCTGATCAGTACCAGAGCAGAACGACAGCCGCGCAGGTGGGTTTCGAGCCATTCGATAGCCGGCAGATCGAGATGATTGGTCGGCTCGTCGAGGAGCAGAATGTCTGGATCAGCCGCCAGAACCCGGACTAGAGCCGCACGCCGGGCCTCGCCGCCCGAAAGCTGCTCCGCGACTTTTGAGCCCTCAAGGCCGAGCTTGCCCAGCAGCCCGTAGGCGCGCGCGGCATCATCGCCGGGCGCAAGCCCAGCCGTCACATACTCCTCAACGGTGGCAAAGCCCGCCAGCGAGGGTTCCTGACCGAGATAGCGGATGGTCGCGCCCGGCTGTGCGAAACGGCTGCCCTGGTCGGGCTCAAGCAGCCCCGCCGCAATCTTGAGCAGCGTCGACTTGCCCGAACCATTGCGTCCAACGAGTGCGAGGCGTTCCTGTCCGCCCAGCTGTAGCTCGGCACCGCCAAGCAGTCGCGTCGAGCCAAAACGCATATGGATATCGCTGAGGAGAAGTAACGGCGGCGCCATCGCGGCACAAATCCCTAAAGGGCTGGAGTTAGAAACGAGAACGCGTAGACCTGTAAAGTGTCCCGCACGGATCCCGGGTTCAGCGGTCGAACGAGCCTGCGCGATCCAGTCGTCAGCCTGGTCCGAAAGGCGGCAGTTCTTCGAGTCCTGCGGGATCTTGGTGGATGATCACCTCGGCCCGAGGGAATGCCTGCAGCAGATCGGCCTCGACTGCATCGCTCACTGCGTGGGCGCGCGTCAGGCTCATCGCCGGATCCAGTTCGATGTGCAACTGGATGAACGTGTGAACACCAGCCATGCGCGTGCGCAGGTCATGCAGTTCCGTGACGTCCTTGTGGGCCATCACGATCTCGCGAATCCGAACGCGATCGCCATCGGGTAATTCGCGATCCATCAATTGATCGTAGGACTGGCGGAACACCTGCATGGCGCTCAGCGCAAGCACCAGTGAAATGATGAGCCCCACGACCGGATCTGCCTTCTGCCAGCCAAAGCGGCTCGACAGCACGACGCCCACGACCACCCCGAGACTGCTGAGCAGATCACCCGCATAATGCATGTGATCGGCGTGAATGGCGATGGACCCCGTCCGTCGTATGGTGATCTGCTGTATCACGAGCAGCATCAGCAGCAGGACGATCGACACGGCAATCGCCCCCAGGGCAATGCCGGGATCGGCAATCGGGTGCGGTTCTATCAGGCGGCTGGTCGATTCGATCGCCAGAAACGCCACGGACCCGGCAATGAAGGCCGCCTGCATCAGCCCCGCCAGAGGCTCAGCCTTGCCATGACCAAAGCGGTGCTCGGCGTCCGCAGGCGTCAGAGCGTGGCGGATGGCAATCAGGTTAATTGCGGAGGCGAAGACATCTACCGCCGAATCGGCAAGCGACGCCAGCATCGCAATGGAATCACTGATCAGATACGCGACAAGCTTGATCAGGATAAGAACGAGAGCCACAGCGATCGCCGCCCACGCGGTGCGCTGCATCAGGGCGCCATGCTCACTCACGGGAAAAGGCGCTCCGTACGCCATGGGCTGTCCTGCGTATCGCGGCGATAGACCAGCCTGTCATGGAGCCGGAAGGGGCGATCGCGCCAGAATTCGATTTCCAGCGGGCGCACGCGGAAACCCGACCAGTGCGGCGGACGCGGAACCTGCGAGAGCCCATATTTTGCAGCGTAGCGGGCGATTTCACGCTCGAAGACAAATCGGCCTTCCATCGGCCGCGACTGGGCCGATGCCCAGGCTCCGATCTGGCTGTCCTTGGGACGGCTGGCAAAGTAGGCATCGGCTTCGGCGGCACTGACCAGGCTGACGGGCCCCCTGACCCGTACCTGTCGGCGCAGCGTACGCCAGTGAAAGCATAGTGCGGCATGCGGCTGACCCTGCAGCTCACACCCCTTCGCGCTCTGCAGATTGGTATAGAAAACAAAGCCCTGCGGATCTGCATGCTTGAGAAGCACCATGCGGACATTGGGGCGGCCTTCGGCATCCACGCTGGCCAGCGCCATGGCGTTGGGATCGTTGGGCTCGGATCGGCCGGCCTCGTCCAGCCAGGCATGAAAAAGCTCAAGCGGCTCGTCTGCTGCGGAAATGCCGTCCACATCGCCAGAATCACGTGTCATACCCAAGGCCTGTCACCAGTTTCCTGCCCGCCTGTCCGTGACAGCGGTTCACTCTGCCTATAGCACGGGCATCTTAGGCAGAAGAACCCGTTCGCCGTACGCACGGCCGACACCGGCTATTGGGCACAGGACGGAGTTTGCTGCAATCACGGCTTCGTGACATCCCTGCGCGGCCCAAGCCAGACTAGGCTTGGGCCTACATCCATGTGGGGGCATGAACATGAAAGTCCGTATTTCCCGACTGGCGCGCCTTCTGGGCGCGGCAGCTGGTTGCGCCATTCTGAGTCTTCCGGGACTGTCGGCAACGCCGGCCAGTGCTACGCTGTCGCAGACAGCACTTTTTGCACGCTTCGATTCCATGATCAGCGCGCCGCTGCAGCAGGCCTGGGACAAGCAGATGGCCTCGAACCCCAATCACGTGGGTTCCCCTCACGACAAGGCAAACGCCCTGTGGGAACTGGGTGAGTTCAAGAAGTTCGGCTGGGATGCGCACATCGAGGTCTTCGACGTCCTCTACCCCACACCGCTCAAGGAAAAACTCCAAATCCTGGGCCCCCACCCCTTCAATGCGACACTTCAGGAGCCGGCCATTCCCGGCGACGGCTCAGCCAGCGAGACCGAGCCGGCACTGCCGGCCTACCTTGCCTATCAGGGCGATGGCGATGTCACCGCCCCGGTGGTCTACGTCAACTACGGCATGAAAGCGGATTACACGGCTCTGGCGCGCATGGGCATCAGCGTCAAAGGCAAGATCGTGATCGCGCGCTACGGCCACGGCTGGCGCGGGCTCAAGGTGCTGCTCGCCCAGCAGCATGGTGCCGTGGGCTGCCTCATTTATTCGGATCCCGCCGATGACGGCTATGCCACCGGGGGCGTCTACCCCAACGGACCACAGCGTCCAGCCTTTGGAATTCAGCGCGGCTCGGTCGAAGACACCTCGATCATGAACGGGGACCCTCTGACCCCCGGTTATGGCGCGGTTCCAGGTGCCAAGCGCATTCCAATCAAAGCCTCACCGGCAATCCTGAAGATTCCTGCACTCCCGATCTCCTACGCCGATGCCGAGCATTTTCTCGCACTCCTCACCGGCGATGTGGTGCCCGCGTCCTGGCGCGGGGCGCTACCGCTCACCTATCGGGTTGGACCTTCCAAGGTCCAGGTGCATCTGCTCGTCAAGTCGGACTGGAGTTTGAAGCCGATCTACGACGTCATCGCCAAGATCAAAGGTAGCGAATATCCCGATCAATGGGTGATCCGCGGCAATCATCATGATGGCTGGGTCGAAGGCGCTGCCGATCCTTTGTCGGGGCAAGTCGCATTGCTCAACGAAGCCAAGGCCATTGGCGAACTGGTCAAAAGCGGCTGGCGGCCCAAACGGACCATCATCTACACGAGCTGGGATGGCGAAGAACCGGGCCTTCTAGGTTCGGTCGAATGGGCCGAGACCCATGCCGCAGCGCTCAAGAAGCATACGCTTGTCTATATCAATTCGGACACCAACGCGCGCGGCATCCTCTATATCAGTGGCAGCCAGGACTGGACCGCGTTCGCAGACCGTCTCGATTCCATGGTCACTGATCCGGAGACCAAGGTGTCAGTCGAAAACCGACGCCGGGCCGCACTGCGCGTGCGCGCCATGGCGCCCAAGGCCGGTGCACAGGCCAAATTCGCGGCCCGTCTCGCCGCCAATCCCAAGGATAATGCGCCACTTGGGCCCCTGGGATCCGGCTCGGACTATGGCGGGTTTTATGATCATCTGGGCATTGCCGCACTCAACATCGGCTTTGGCGGCGAAGGGCATACCGACGGCGTCTATCACTCGCGCTACGATACCTTCGCCCACCAGATGCGCTTCGGAGACCCGGGCTTCGTCTATGGAACGGTGCTCTCCAAGACCATCGGGCACCTCGTGCTCGCGGCAGCCGACAGCACCCTGCCTCCGCAGCATCCGACGGATTTTGCCAAGGCTGTAGACTTTTTCATCAAGGACATCCGCAAGGAAGAGAAGACACGTCGCAAGGCAGCGGAGCAGCAGGCGGCCATGCTCAAGGACAAGGTATTTGCGCTCGCTGCTGATCCAACCCGCACGCATGGCAATCCTCCGGTGCTCAAGGCGGTGCCCCACATCGACCTGACGCCACTTGAGAGCGCGGCTGCGCGTCTTGATCGCGCGGCAAAGGCCTATGACACCGCGTTCGCGGCTAACGGCGCCCGCCTGTCGGCAACTGCACGTGGCCAGCTGTTTGCAATCATGTTCCGCATCGATGAGACGCTGGCCAATTCAAAAGGGCTGATCGGCCGTCCCTGGTACAAGAACCTGATCTCAGCGCCCGGTCGCTACACCGGCTACGGCGCCAAGACACTTCCTGGTGTACGTGAAGCGATCGAAGAGGGCCGCTGGAGCGATGCCCATACCTCGGCGGTGCAAGTCGCAGCCGCGATCGACGCTTATTGCGCACAACTTGAGAAGGCGACCGCGCTTCTGACGCGCAGCTGAGCGCGCCCACGACCTGCCCAGTGAAGCTGGGCAGGTCGTGGTGCCAGCCGATATGGCCGGCATTGAAAAAACCAATCAGCAAAGGGCCAGAGCATGCTGCGCGCGCGCACTTTCCTCCTCAGCCTGTGTTTTTTAGCTTTTCTGTCACAGGTAAACGCGACTGCGGCTCCGCTCCATCGGCCAGGATTTTCACTAACGGATATCCTCTCCTATCCGTTCATACCCGAACTTGTGGCGGCACCGCGCGCCAACGAGATCGCTTTCGTGCGGGTGGTTCGCGGCGTGCGCAACATCTGGCTGGCACAAGGACCGGATTTTATACCGCATCCGATTACCTTCTATCGCCACGACACCGGCCAGGAGCTGACGCAGCTCACTTTCTCGCCGGACGGGCGTTATCTCGTCTATGTGCGCGGCGGCGATCATGATGCCAACTGGCCGGTCAAAGTGCCGCCAGACCCCGCGGATTCGCCCGTAAAGCAGCAGGTAGCGATCTGGAGAGCCTCACTTCGGGGCGGCCCGCCCGTCAAACTGGCAGATGGCGATCATCCGGCTTTGTCTGCGAGGAACCAGCTCGTTTTTGTGCGCAATCATCAGATCTGGACGACGACTCTAGATGGTACGTCAAAGCCCCATCAGCTGCTGTTTGATCGCGGCCGTCCGGGCGAGCTCACCTTCTCGCCAGATGGCGCGAAGCTTGCCTTTGTCTCGGCCCGTGACCACGACGATCACAGCTTCATCGCCATCTACGATCTGGACAGGCGGCGTCTGTCCTATCTGTCGCCATCGACCAACCGGGACAGCGCCCCACACTGGTCGGCGCATGGCCGGCGCATCGCCTTTGTGCGCCGGAAGGGACGCGCAGGCCCACCGGAACCGATTCTCACCCAAGTGCCACATCCGTTTTCACTGTGGGTTGGCACTGTGGCCACAGCAACGGCAAGGCGCATCTGGCAGTCGCCTAACACGCTGCTGGGCTCCTATCCGCAGACGGCCGGTCACGTAAACCTGCATTGGGCAGCTGGCAATCGCCTGATCTTTTTGAACAACCTCGACAACTGGCCCCACCTTTATGTGATGAGCGCTGCTGGAGGACGACCGCGACGCCTGACCAAGGGCGCCTATATGGTCGAGCACGTCGTGATGGGTCGCGACCGTCGCACGCTCATCTTTGATGCCAACACCGGCACCAGGGCGAACGATGATGACCGCCGCCATCTGTTTCGCGTAGGTCTCGATGGGGCTCCTGTCATCGAACTTGCCGGCGGACGCCGTCTGCAATGGTCGCCGGTCGTGGCAGGTCCAGACGAGATCGCCTTCATTACCGCTGGCGCCAAGGCTCCACCTGCGGTCGCACGCATTGCGCTCGACGGCGGCGCGACGCGGGTGCTGCGCGCAGGCACAGTTCCGGTCGCGTTTCGGCGCGTCCGTCTCATCAGACCGCGGGCGGTCCGCTTTCGTGCTGCCGACGGCACCTTGATCCACGGACAGCTTTTTGACGCCGAGCCCGCAGGTGACAGAGCGCCGGGGATCGTGTTCGTTCACGGTGGGCCGTCGCGACAGATGCTGCTCGGCTGGAACCCCATGGATTATTACGCCAACAGCTACGCACTGAACCAGTATCTGGCGGCATGTGGCTACAAGGTTCTGAGCGTCAACTATCGTCTCAGCATCGGCTATGGCCACGCCTTTCATTATCCCGCGCATGCCGGCCGTGCCGGTGCCAGCGAATATCAGGACGTTCTCGCCGCGGCGAGGTTTCTGCAACAGCGCGACGATGTCGATGGCGCACGGATCGGAATCTGGGGAGGCTCCTATGGCGGCTATCTGACAGCGCTCGCCCTCGCCCGCAATTCAGACATCTTCAAGGCCGGCGTCGACATGCATGGTGTGCACGACTGGTCACTCGATATGCAGGACTATCTGAAGCGACCGGTGGGGTACGAGACGGGTGATTATGACGCGGCGCTGAAGGTTGCGTTTCAGTCCTCGCCCGATGCCAGCATCGCGCAGTGGCGCTCGCCCGTGCTCCTGATCCAGGGAGACGACGACCACAATGTGCGCTTCCTGCAGAGCATCGACCTTGCCAACCGCCTCGCCGCCCGACACGTGCCCTACAAGGAGCTCATCATCCCCAATGAGATCCACGTCTTTCTGCGCTGGCACTCCTGGCTTCTCGCCGACCGGGCCAGTGCGGCCTTTTTTGCCCGCCACCTGACGGAGCCGTAGCGGCGGGCCGGCAACGTCTCCGGATGGGGCCCCCTTCACGGGCTGGCAACTGTCTTCCTATATAGGGGACGCAATCTGGATGAGAACGTCGCCTGTGGCGGCGGCGAGAGGAGACATGCGCGATCCCTATGAGGTTCTCGGCGTGGCCAAGGGAGCCAGCGAGGCCGAAATCAAGAAGGCCTTTCGCAACCTGGCCAAGAAATATCATCCCGACACCCGTGGCGGCGACGAGAAGGCAGCCAAGAGGTTTCAGGAGATTTCGGGCGCCTACGATATTCTTGGGGACAAGGAAAAGCGGGCCAAATTCGACCGCGGGGAGATCGATGCCTCGGGCAACCCCCGTGGTTTTGATCCACGCGCCCATGGCTTTGAAGGCAATCCTTTTGGCGGCGGTGCCGGTGGCGGCGCCCGCGACTTCCACTTCGAATTCGGTGGCCCGGGCGGTGGCGGCTTCAATCCGGAAGACGTTTTTGCGGACCTGTTCGGCGGGCGCGCCGGCCGGCGCGCGGCGCAGCCGCGCCGTGGCGAAGACTTCTCTTTTGCCATGACCGTCGCCTTCGACGAAGCGGCCCGCGGGGGCACGCGCAGGCTCGCCCTGCCCGACGGGCGGGAGATCGATGTGCGCATCCCCGCAGGCATCAAGGATGGCCAGCAGATCCGTTTGCGTGGTCAGGGCGGAGCGGGGCCCAACGGCGGACCGCCCGGTGATGTGCTTGCCACCATCAGCGTTGCGCCACATCCCTATTTGACCCGCGACGGCAACAACCTGCGCATGGATCTGCCCATCACTCTCCAAGAGGCCATTCTCGGAGGCTCAGTGACGGTACCGACGCTGACAGGGCCGGTGGCGCTCAAAGTTCCCGCCGGCTCCAATAGCGGGGCGGTGCTGCGCCTGAAAGGCAAAGGCGCGGGTTCGGGAAGCCACGCAGGGGACCTTTATGTCCGCCTCGTGATCACCCTTCCCGACAAGCCCGATGCCGAGCTGCGGCGTTTCGTCGAGAGCTGGAATGCAAGTTACGATCCGCGCGCCAAACTGAAATAATCAGCCGCCGGCGGCGAGCGCAGCGCGCACTGGCGCAAGCTGCGCCTCGTAGTGACGGGCGCGACCAAGCGAGGAGCGGTACAGCGGCCTTCGTACCTGCCAGACGCTGGCGGTGCGCACAACACTCGGTGCCGCGTGAAAATCCATGCATGCCTCGTCCCACGGCAGGTCGCAATAGGCAAGGAGGCTCTCCGTCGCCGCCCGCTGTGCGGTAACAAAACCGGCGTAGTCGAAGCTATAGAGCGCGCTTCCAAAGAGCTTCTTCCAGTGCGCCATCAGGCGTTGATACTGGCGATAATAATGCGCGATATCCGTCAGATCATGGGCATACGGCACACGCTGATCCAGGTGCAGAAAATAGATTGAAAGCGCGACATCGCACGGATCGCGTTCGGTGTGGATGATGTGTGCCTCGGGAAACAGTAGCTTGATCAGACCGATGTGGAGAAAATTTTCGGTCCGCTTGTCCGTGACACGCTGGGCACCCGCAAACCCTGCCGCAAGCCCCTCGCGATAGGCCTTGCCAATTTCTTGCAGTTCTTTGCCGCTGGCGCTTGCGAGGTCGTGTGGGTAGCGGGGCAGAATGCGGTCGATGAGATTGGGCAGCAACCCCAGTTCACCACCCATCGTGACCTTGGGATGGCTTGCCAGCACCTGTTCGCACAAAGTCGAGCCCGAGCGGAACATGCCACAGATGAAGATGGGCTGCGGACCTTCCGCCACCAAGCTGCCGAGTTCGGCACGCAGCTGGGCCACACGTTCCTGGGTGAAGAAGGAAATCAGCGCATCGATGCGCGCCTCGTGGCGGGCGCGGTCGTACTGTACGTCAAATCCGGCCTGGCGCTTGGCCTCAAGGCTAGCGCGGTTGGCGGCCGCCGCCGCCTCAAATGCCGGTGCATATTCCCCTACCGCATCGAGCAGACGCGCGAGGGCAAAGCCGAGACTTGCCCGTTCTAGCGGATCGGCATTTGGCATCGCAAGCGCGCGGCGCAACCGATCGATGATCGGATCGTCCGCAGCAGCAGGCTCATGCAGGTTGGCGTAACGCGCCAGCGCCTCAAAGAACCAAGGCCTGAGTGCCAGTGCCCGCGTATAATAGCGTCGCGCGAGGTCGCGCTCGCCACGATCCTCCGCCAGATTGGCGAGATTCATGAGCGCCGGCAGATAATCGGGATTGAGCTGCAGGGCCGATATGAGTTCCGCCTCAGCCAGATCAAAGCGGCCCAGCCCGTCGCTGAAAACAAGGGCCCGGTTGAGAAAAATCTGCTCGGGTGCGTCGGCACCTCGTGCGAGCGCTTCGCCATACGCGGCGAGCGCCGCTTCGTGCTGGCCGGCATGGCCGCGCAGGCGTCCCAGATTGTACCAGCTGTTGGCCAGTTCAGGGGCGGCCTCAAGCAGGCTTTCATAGGCGGCGATAGCCTCTTCCAAAGGCCCGGTACGGCTAAGATCGCGTGCCCGCACCAGCAATTTTTCTACAGAGTCGCTCATAGGCTAGCCTTATCCCAAGGACAGAGATCTTTGAAGGGCAGCGCGCATACTGCCCGCGCCGCCAGCGCGGGCAGGCACGCTTTGCGGATCGGACCTGACGATACTACTGCATAATGGGAAGATTGGTCGCACGCATCTCCACTCTGCCCGCAGGGGCGATACGCAGCGCCGACACCGCCGCGCGCATCAGCGGAGTTTCGGCAAGGTCGACAAGCCCCTGCATCGCCTTAACGCCGGTCTCGCTGTCGCCGAGCACCGAGTCAAGTTGATCGAAGAACCCATGGCTGCGCGGAAAGCGAGCGAATACGACGCGACTGCCGGGCGGGATCGCAGCGAGCTTTCTGGCCTCGGCAACCGCGGTCCAAAAGCCCCCAAGTGCATCGACAAGGCCATGCGCCTTGGCGGCGGCCCCGGACCACACCCGGCCCTTGGCGATGGCATCAACCTTAGCCAGAGGCATCTTGCGTCCTTCAGCCACCTTTTCCTTGAAGGTGAGATAGATCGCATCGGCCTGCTTGTTCAGCGCGACAAGCTGCGCCTTGGTGTACGGCGTCAGCGAGGAATCGACGAGTGCGTTCGCACCCACACCGATTTCATCGGCGCCAACGCCGACGAGCGCCAGCGACTTGCCGAAACTGACCTTGCCTGTCAGGACACCGATCGAACCGGTGATGGTACCCGGTTCGGCGACGATGCGGTTTGCCGAACTCGAAATATAATATCCGCCCGACGCCGCAACCGAACCCATGCTGACCACGACGGGTTTGCCTTTGGCCTGTGCAACACGCACCGCGTGCAGGATCTGATCGGAGGCGAGAACCGAACCGCCCGGCGAATCGATGCGCAGAAGGATGGCCTTGACCGACTTGTCGTCGGCGGCAGCTAGAATGGCCTTGGAAAAAGTGTCTCCTGCAATCACCGAGGAGGTGCCGAAGAGGCTGGGACGGGCGGAGCCATCGACGATGTCGCCAGCACCTTCAATCAGCGCGATCCGGCTGCCACTGCCAAAGGACGACCCAGGCGCAGTGGCCACCGCATATCGAGTCAACTTGACGGCCTTGGCCTTTTTGCCGGCGCGTGCCAGAGCCGCCTTGAGCGCATCGCTGTCGTAGCCGATCCGATCGATCAGCCCTGCCTTCTTCACGTCTTCCGCAAAAGTCGGACTGGCATTCATCACCGCGATCAGCTTTGCCGGCGTGATCCCGCGGGCATGAGCTGCCGCGTCTGTGGCACTGTCGTACCAGCTCTGCAACAGCGCCGTGGTCTGCAGGCGGTCTGCGGCGGTATAATCTTTTTCCATGAACTCGTCGGCGGCACTCTTGAACTGGGCGCGTTTGACCATCTGCGGCACGGCATGGATCTTGTCGAACAGAGCGCGCAGAAAAATCGCCCCAGATGCGGTACCTGCGGGCTCGAACGGACTTTGTGGCTGCATCCAGATCTGATTGGCGCTGGTTGCGAGCAGATAGTCGCCCAGTCCAGTCGACAGGAAACCCTGGGCGTCAGCAATCACGAATTTTCCGGCCCGGCGGAACCGTGCGATAGCCCCCGTCAGTTCCTCGGCTTCCGGCACCGTGAGGCCGGCGCTGCCCAGCTTCAGAAACAGTCCTTTGACCCGAGAATCGCGTCCGGCCCGGTCCAATGCCAGGATGGTGTTCATCACCGTCAGCTGGGTCGGCGCAAACCACGGTGTCTGCGGGCGTGAATCCGGTAGGTTCCCGTCCAGGCTTATCGTCAGAACCATGTTGGCAGGAAGCCCGTCACCTTCCACAAGGCCGGCAATGAACACCGCTCCGGCCACAATGGCGATGCCCAGCGCCAGCATCACAAGCCCGTTCAATGTTCCGGTCAGAATGTGGCCGAGCCATTTCAGAAACGCGATCATGCCACCTCCAGAAGGCGCGCGAAGCACGCGCGGATTTTGGGCCATCTTAATGGGAATACGGTTTAGGCGGGCCAGCGGTCAGGCGCAATTTCCTCGGGCTGTGGCCGATCGGCCGCGCCAGATGAGGTGGTCGCGGCCACAGGTTCAGCCACTGATCAGAAGAAGGGCAAGCATGCCGGCAAGCAGTGCCAGGACCGACCCCAGTCCAAGCCACACCGAGCGCGTGCCGGCTGCAAGCAGGTGATGGAACATAAGGAGCGGCAGACCAAGCCCGCTTGCCACCCAGACGCCGGTCAGGATCCCCACAAGACCAGACAGAGACGGACCTGCCGCAAACAACAGATGGACAAGGAGCGTCCGGCCGGCAACGGCGATCCAGCCGCTCACGAGAATGCCGTCTGCCAGCGCTGCAGCGAGTGTTCCCCGCCACAACCAGCGACGCAGCTGCAGCAATGACAGATCGGTAATGACACCAGGGCTGGACGACATCGCATTCCTTCGGTGCCTAAACGCGGCTTTCACGGTATCGTTGCGCCCGCCGGCCCTATAGGTTACGCCAAGCCCATGGAAGTCTTTGTCCGCGACAGATTTACACTTGGCTTCGATACCCTGGGTCCCACTTCAGGCCGCCCGGTTCTCTTGATTCACGGCTTTGCCACGAGCCGCGCCGAGATGTGGCAGCGTTTGGGATGGTATGGGGTCTTTGAGCGTAAGGGTTTTCGTGTCATCGCGCCGGATCTGCGCGGCCATGGCGACAGCAGCAAATCTCATGACTCGGCGGACTATGAGCCGCAGGCATTGGTGGACGACCTCATTGGCCTTTTGGACCATCTCGACGTCGCCCGCGTCGATGTCCTCGGGTATTCGATGGGTGGGCGGCTCGC
>JAGWRJ010000507.1 GCA_028869725.1 Alphaproteobacteria bacterium
ACGGGGATGAAGATCAAATCCTCTCGATTGCTTTGCAGATTGCAGCGCAGGAAGCACGCAGTGGTCGGCCGGAAGAGGCAGAAAAACTCAAGCGGCTCGTGCAGAAGGCCCGGGATCAGCGTCGGCTTGGAAAACCCGTCGGTGGGCAGATGCCGATCCCATTGGCTCGGCCGCGGGGCGAATTACAGGGCTTAGTTGAGAGCGCCTACCCAAAGGTCATGCTTTCGAGCATGGTGCTGTCGGACGATATTGCCAAGCGCCTCACGGGCATTGTGCGGCAGCAGCAAGAGCGTGCAACTCTCCGTGAACATGGTCAAACGCCAGCTACTCACATGCTTCTCGTTGGGCCGCCTGGAACCGGGAAGACAATGACCGCTTCAGCCTTGGCGGGTGAGCTACGGCTACCACTGTTCACCGTGCGACTGGAGGCCCTGTTCAGCCGGTTCTTCGGTGAGACAGCAGGCAAGTTGCGCATCCTGTTCGACCAGATTGCACAAACGCGCGGCGTCTATCTACTCGACGAATTCGATGCGATCGGCGCTCGTCGAGGCGATCCCAACGACGTGGGCGAGATTCGCCGCGTGCTAAATTCCGTTCTGGCCTTCATGGAAGAGCCAAACTCCACGGATAGCCTCGTGCTGGCAGCGACAAACCACGTCGAGATTCTGGATGAAGCTCTGGCACGTCGTTTCGATGAAGTTATCGAATACGCACCGCCGGATGCGGCTTGTGCCCGTGCTATCATCGAACGCCGCCTTGGGAAGTTCAAACTTGCCACAAAATCATGGGGGGCATTTGAGGCCGCGCTTGAGGGGCTCAGCCAGGGCGAGTTGGTCCGTGCGGCGGATGCTGTCGTCAAGGATGCTATTCTCGAAGGTGCATCAAAGGTCTCGCCGGAAGCGCTTCGGGCCGCGCTGGCGAACCGTCAAATATTAAAAGGAAAGTTCCGTCGCCAGTCTGGCCGCTAGGCAGGCTCCCTCGAGCCAGATCAATTGGAACGTAAATGCACAAGTAGGGTATTATGCCGGAGCCTGATAATTTCGACGCGAGAAACCGCCCACACATCCCAATCGATCTCTTTCGTGAAAAAGCGGCCTACAGCTTCCCATCGCGTAAGCAGGAACGCAAGCCACTCCGCGATGATTATGCCGCACACGCTGCGCAACTTCTCGACCAGCTAGGCACTGCGCTCGGGGAGCTTCCGCCAATTGGCGCTGACCCTCGCCTTTCCGTTACGGGCCTCAAGCCCGGAACGATCGTTGAGGTTGAGACTCTTCCACCGGCCGAAACTTCTCGGGCCAAAGCTGTCAAAGTTCCGACGGCGTTGGAATTTCCTCCGCAAGATGTGGTGGTACTACGTTCCAAACGAAATGATGATCGCACCGAAAGCGCCTTGCTTTTCGTACCGGATGACGCGCGGGCATTTTTGCAGGAGCGGATTAGCAGCTATGGCCGCGATCCTGGTAACCAGTCCCGCCCCAATCTCGAACGTTTCGAGGTGATTGAGAAAGTTCGCGCGATAGAGGCGAGTTCACTGTTCACTGGTGACGTGGACCTAGCAGCGCCGGACATCTTGTGGTGGGAGCTTTGGGTTCGCCAGCCGAATACCTTAGCAGATCGCCTTGCCGAGGCGGCGCGCAATGCACATATCGACGTTCACGGTGATCGTCTTATCTTCCCCGATACGACGGTTCTCTTTCTTCATGCCCCTGCCGCGGTACTTACGGCTTTTGCAACAAGAGTGCCTGGGGCGATTACAGAAATCCGTCGGGCAACAGGAACGATTGAACCATTTCTTGATCGCGGTGCAACCGGATTGGGCCAGCACGATTGGGTGGAAGAGCTTGCACAACGAGTTGCTGAGCCGCCGCAAGATGCCCCCGTCGTTTGTACCCTCGATACAGGCGTTGCCGCCTCGCATCCACTGATCGTACCGGGTCTTCGCGGTGCGTGGGCTTATGATGAGGCCTGGGGCGCCGACGATCACCAGCCGAACGGAGGCCACGGGACACCGCTTGTGGGCCTCGTCCTTTATGCTGACCTTGAACCGCTCATGAACGATACGCGCCCGGTGGTACTGACGCATGGTGTAGAATCAATGAAGTTACTGCCACCGCAGGGCTTCCCACCCACCAAGCCACCTAGCTATGGCATCGTCACGCAAGGTGCTGTCAGCTCGATCGAGATCGAGCGCCCGGGAGTTCAGCGCAGCTTTTGTATTGCAACCTCCGCAACAGATTTTCCTCCAAGTAGACCATCGACTTGGAGTGGGGCGATTGACCAGGTTGCTTCCGGAGCTATGCCCGGTGAAGTAGATGAAAGGGTTCCGGCAGCCGAGCGCCCGAAGCGTCTGCTAGTTGTGGCGACCGGAAACGTGTCTGGCGGAATGGTCATAGATGTTTTGCCGTCTCAGCCGCTGGAAGACCCTGCGCAGAGCTGGAACGCCCTGACCATCGGCGGTTTTACCCGAAAAGAACAACCACCCGTGCCTCCGCCTGTGCTGCATCCGGCTGTGCCAGCTAATCACCGCAGCCCGTTCAGCCGGGGATCACAATCTCTCCCTGAGGATCTGACACCTATCAAGCCGGAGGTTCTATTCGAGGCAGGCAACATGGTTTCTGACGCTACGGGCTTCTGTGGTTGGGACCCGTCTGTGTCGCTTCTGTCGGTGGGTTCGGATGTGACAGCGGAGCCGCTAGTGCCATTTTGGGCCACCAGTGCCGCGGCTGGGCTGGCGGGTAATTTTATCGGCCGGTTGCAGGCGGCAAGACCCGATCTCTGGCCTGAAACGCATCGTGCACTCACCGTGGATTCAGCACGCTGGCCGGAGCCGATCCGGAAAAAGTTCATCGGACGCGGTACGCATTGGAAAACCAGCTCCAAGGCTGAGAAGCAACAGCATCTTCGTGAATTTGGATACGGCGTACCAGACATTGAACGCGCCATTCTCTCGGCGCAAAACGACGCCACTTTGATCGCTCAAGCCGAGATTCAGCCGTTTGCTATTGGTGCAGACGGCCGAACCGGCGTGTTCAACGAAATGCACTTCTATGATCTGCCCTGGCCGAAGGCAGCGTTGGAGCAACTTGAAAACGAAACCGTGATGATGAAGGTCTCGCTTTCCTATTTCATCGAGCCAAACCTGTCCGGCAAGGCCGCCACTCGGCCGGATACCTACCGCTCCTTTGGTCTCCGTTTCGACATGAAGAAGCGCACCGAAACGGACCTCCACTTCCGAAGCCGAATTTCTGCCAGCCAGGTGAAAGACGGTACGGAGGTCGATAGCGAGACAAGTTACTGGTTGCTGGGACCGAAGGCCGTACAGGCTGGCTCCCTGCATTGTGACCTATGGCGTGGCCGGGCTATCGATTTAGCCGGCCACGATGCCATTGCCGTTTATCCAGTCGGTGGGTGGTGGAAGTCTCACGCCGGTCAGAACCGTGTCAGCGACAAGGCGCGCTACGCTCTGGTGATCTCGATTTCAGCACCAGGACACAATATCGACCTGTATTCTGAGATCACCACGCTTGTTGAAGCGAAGGAAATCGAGGTTCTGCTTGGTTGATGTCAGTCTCGCGGAGGGGCGGCTCTTTATATGAGGCTCATCATGCACGACAAGCTGGATTGTGTCTCACAAAAGTGGCTTAGTGAGATGAAACTAGCGTTGCCGCGAACAGGTGAGACACAAACACTGCTCGGGTAGAAAGTGGGCACCATCTGCTCCGCTTCCCCCCTCTTTCCCCCGAACCGCTAGGGGGCTATTTATCCGGCGGGCGGACAGCCATACAGATGCCCATTCAGGGCCTAAATAAGCTGATGAAAGTCATAAAAGCGGCAAATTTTACGTCCTGCACGCGCTATTTCCACAAACTACGAATCTGAGGTTCAGTAGTTCGAATCTCTTCGAGCGCGCCATTTTCTCCTGGGAAATCAAGGGATTTCTGAGAGCACCTAGCCGCCGCGCGGCGGGGTGGCGTTCTGGTACATCATATTTTTCAATATGTTAGCGGTAAAGTTCTGGAAACTTTACACTCACGTTCCGGGCGGTTTTACACTTCCCTTCTTGGTGTGTTCTTCTAGCGTGGTGATTGCGGCCTTCGCCAAATGCTCTTGATCCGCCTAGGCATACCCTTGTCGCGCGGGCAAAGCTAATTCTGAAACCCGACGGCTAGCTGCTGCTCGGCCATTACGATTTCAACGGAGTCATTATCTCCGGCAGAGATCGCAGCTTGACCAGGCACCTTGGGCCAATGACGCCACATCCCCTCGATGGCCCTGAGACACTACGGGCCGCCCAGTGGAAAGAGCGCGCGGACACGCCTGCCGCCAGCACTTCGATTTAGGAAATATGACAAATTGTGTCTTGACGTACCGACCGATATGTTTGAGTGGACACATCGGAAGGCACGCCCGCCGCGACAAATGCGGGTGAGCCGCAAGAGCCCTGCATTTGGAGAAAGACGTGAACCGAGTAAACTATATCTTAGGCTTAACAATCTGCGGCTGCATCTTTGGCAGCTCCGCCGCCCACGCCTTAAATGGCCCCACTCCCGTGCAGATCGACGGCGGCCCGCTTGGCACCTTCAAAATTTCCGCCGCAGCAGACGGCTATTTCTTTGCGCAGAGCGGCGCGTCGCTCAACTCGGTGGCCGGGCCGAAATCGAACGGCGCCGATATCGACGCTTTCATGATCCAGGTCAAGAAAACAACCGGCCCCATCCAATTCACCGTCCAGCTCGCTGAATACACAAACATCAACCTTGGCGCCAACAAGCCAAAAGAAATCAATGGAAACATGTATACAACCGGTCCGCTCCGGG
>JAGWRJ010000508.1 GCA_028869725.1 Alphaproteobacteria bacterium
CATGGCTAAAGCGCCCAGATGTACACCAGAGATCAGCTTGGGGAGGTAGCGCGCCTTCTGCTCCTCAGTTCCATTACGCCTAATTTGATTGACACAAAGATTGGAGTGCGCGCCGTATGACAAGCCAACACTGGCCGACCCGCGGCTAATTTCTTCCATCGCAACGCAGTGCTCTAGATAGCCAAGACCTGCGCCACCCCACTCCTCTTCTACCGTAATGCCTAAAACACCGAGTGTACCGAGCTCAGGCCAGAGGTCGCGCGGGAACACATTGCTCCGGTCAATTTCCGCTGCGCGCGGTGCAATATTGTCTGACGTGAAGCTACGGACTGTGTCGCGCAACATATCAGCCGTCTCGCCAAGCTGATAATCGAGACTAGGGTAGGAATTGGGGATCATGGCCGCCTCCGACATTTGCTCTCGAGATATGGCGCAACCAGACGCAAGATGCAAAGGCGCGTCAGATATGCACCCCCTATCCGCCCGAAGGCGATCAGAGCAATATTTGTATCAAGCTCACGCTCTGGCGCGCAACGGATTGCCAAATAGGCTCTCCAATCAAGCCTTGTGTCCTGTCTCCTTGACTAGCCGTTGTCCCAACAAATGCGCCCACCTGATGATGCGTCGCCACCGGCGGTGCCGCTGCGGAGCCCACCAGGTTTACGCCGGATTCATGCCTTGATAAGATAAGCTCATAGAGCCGTTGGCATCCTACTATCCGGATTTTGGCATCCTACTATCCGGATTTTGGCATCCTACTATCCGGATTATAGAGCCCGACGTACTCGAAAGAGCGATGAGCAGCCGTCGCGCATCAATTCATCTCAAATCAAGTGTTGCGGGTGTGGTTCTTTGGCATTGTACAACTCACTTTGCAGTTTCCATACTCTCGGGTCGCATGTTTTGTGGCTTTGGATTTAGATACGATGGCAGTGGCTCGGCGCTGCAAATGTTGCCTGTGCGTGTGGCAAAGGCGACAAGATACTTGCTGTCGCATACCACACAGCGCGCCAAGCTCCCGCTCTTTCCAGGACGCTTCCCACAAATGGGACGTGGTGCGCCCAACCCCTACTCCCGCATCAATCGTGCCCTTGCATTTCTCGCCCCCAAAAGGCGACAGCGCCATGGCGGGAGCTCAATGTACCATTGCCTCAGACTTGGCGCAGGCGCCACTCAGCCCCATCTTTTCGGCGATGCCCCTTCTACCTTGATGCACTGGCCTGAGCCCGTCTCCAACACCAAGCAGACCGGCTCACTAACAGCTTCGTAATCAAAGCACGGGTTGTGTGGCTACGCTCAAGGCTTGACATCCCCCCTGTCTTCCGCGCCGTCTTTCAAATAAGATCGCGTCATTCACTCTAGCCGCCATTGATAGACCGCACCTGACAGGCCGACTCAAGAGGTCAGAATGAGCACCGTTGCCGCAGTAGTCATGCCGCCCACCGGCGGAGACGATAATTTACACGCAGCTAAATATCCGATCGCGATAGTTATACCTATTCACAATGACTGGGTATGTGCCAAACATCTGATCGTTGCGCTGGATCAAGTATTGTCCCAGGCTGGACAAGTCTGCCACGTTGTATTGGTAGATGATGGTTCTACGTACAGGCCGGCATTTTCGCCATCTGTGTCATGGATCAAGTCAATTCGAATCATAAGGCTTGCTGTCAACTTAGGTCATCAACGGGCGATCTCCGTTGGCTTAACGGTCGCCGCGGATCTCAATGTTGGAAGCGTGGTTGTTATGGATGGGGATGGGGAAGATCGACCCGATGATCTCATTCGCCTACTTGCTGAACGCATTGCCGCACCAGATGCAATAATCTGTGCTCAGCGTACGCGCCGCAGTGAAGCCATTAGATTCCGCATTTTTTACAGGTTCTATAAATCTATTTTCTGGTTGCTCACAGGAACACGCATCGATTTTGGAAACTTCATGGTCATTCCCATTCGAGCCGTGCGTACACTCCTGCGTACACCGGCCGCCTGGAACCACCTCGCGGCGGCTGTGATGCGATCGCGCATCCGGCTTATACGGGTACCTACATACCGGGGCACTCGCTATGACGGTGCATCGCGAATGAATTTTGAGGCGCTCGTGTTGCATGGCATGAGCGCCATATCAGTTTACGCAGACGTCGCGTTTCTGCGCATTCTGCTTGGCACATTCGCATTCATCGCTTTGAATGTCATTGTAATTGCTATCGCAATAGCCATCCGACTGCTCACTTCATATGCCACCCCTGGATGGGCCACCACTGTCGTTGGTAGCTCAGTCAACTTATCCATGGAATCGCTCGTGTTCGCAGGTCTAGCCCTCGGGCTCCTGTTGCAGGGACGAAGCAACAAAGCAGCTACGCCCCTGCAGGAATCTCCCCAATTTATTGAAGAGATTGAATTTGTGACTGGTCAATGTCCCGATATAAATTCCGGAGCCTGTATAGCACCATGAACGCAAATGCCTCGCATGCTGGAGAATCCAACGTTCGCCGCGTTCTACTTGTATTTCTTCTCCTTCAACTATTAATCTGGACTATCATTCCCTACTTATTTTCCATCAGCCTCCCGCTGGATGTCGTTAGTGATGGCATTAGCTGGGGACACGAATGGCAGTGGGGATATTTCAAGCATCCCCCAATGCAGGCGTGGCTGAACGAGTCCTTCTTTGTAATGCTCGGGGATCTAGGACCATTTCTGCTTA
>JAGWRJ010000509.1 GCA_028869725.1 Alphaproteobacteria bacterium
CATGACGCTTTCGAGAGTAAGTACGGCGCCGTCCGGAACTCGGCGAATGAACTCCATCATTGTGAATGGATTAGGACTGTCCGCTCCACCGCCGATCGCTACCCAATTGAGATTAAGGGGACCACGATAGATGCCGCGTCTAATAAGCCGGTCCAAGGTCTCAAGCTGGCCGCCATAGGCCAGCATGAAGTGTGGCTGGATACGAGCACGTTCAAGACGCTTCAGATGTTCTTCGACGAAGGAAGGTCCGGCTGGGACTGTCATCTCCCGGTAGGCCGCCTGGTATGCTGGCAGCGCCAATGAAGTGCCTGCGACGTCACTCTGCGACATCAGCTCGGTTACATTCATCTGGACAGTGTTGATGGCAATCGTGACCTGATCAGGTTTTGGCGAGAGCTCGGCCAGCATATGACGCGTGTCGTCCGAGAGCCATTTGGCTTGTTCCCCCTCTCCTTCAGGCGCGAACGAAATTGAGCCGCCGACCTGCAGCAGCATGTCGGGCACCGCATTACGCAGGCGGGCTAGCATCTCGTTGAACATGGAGAGGCGTTTGGAGCCGCTCCCGTCCAGTTCTCGCACATGAATGTGGAGCACCGTAGCCCCAGCGTTCCAGCAGTCGACGGCTTTCTGCACCTGTTCGTCCATGGTCACGGGAATGTCGTCGGAGTCGCCGGGCAGAAATTCCGGCCCGTAGGGTGCTACCTGAATAACCAGGGGCAGCTGAGTTTCAGGAAGCAGTGCGTCGTCAAGAAAGTGCATGGCGGAAATCCTTCTTTGCAGTCTTGAGGTAGCTCGAGCCAGCTTTTGCTGTGCACAGGCGCTAAGGCAGGGGCGGGTATGTGGCGAAGCTGGCGGCGGCTTCGGATGGTCTGGCAGGATGCCCTAGGGGTGCCTGCATCTGCTGCCTCAGGGCTGGGGTTCCTTGCGGCGGAGGTGTTCCAGTTCCCTGGCGAGGAGAGGAAAGCCGAGTGCACAGCTGTGGATGCCGAGGACGGCGACTCCTTCGAGGACGGCAATGATTTCCTCTTTGGTGGCGCCCAACTCGAGCGCCTTCCTGATATGGCGGCCGACGCCGGGCGCGTAGAGATGGGTGCATGAGGCATCCACGGCGATGGCAATCAGTTCCCAGATTTTGGGTTCCAATACGCCCCGTAGTCTGGGCTTAAGCCCCATGGCCATGAAGCCTTCGATCCAGTCGGGATCCATCTCCGCCATCTCGTCCCAGGCCGGATTCCAATCACCGGCGGCGCGCATACGATCGCAAAGGGGTGTCTCGGACATGAGCGCTCCTTCCCAAATTTTCTCGTGTCAGCGCGGATCTAGCAGATGTTTTCCGCTCCAAGTTGTTTTAATGGGACACAAAAGTGCTATATTGAGACATGACTAAAGAGACCTCGGCGTTTCAACTCTGCCGGGCTGCCGCACTGACCGGCTATGTGGAGCTGACGCGCGCGCTGGGGCTTGATCCCCTGGGCCTGGCGGCTGAGCTTGGGCTGCCGGTTGCGGCGCTGTCCGATCCGGACCTGACGATTCCCGTTCCGATCGTAGCCCTGATGCTGGAAGTGGCGGCGGAGCGCAGTGGCCTGCAGGATTTCGGCATTCGCCTCGCTGAGACGCGGCGCCTGTCCAATATGGGCGTAGTTGGCCTTATCGCGCGGGAGCAACCATCCTTGCGCAAATCCCTCCAGGTCATGACCCAATATCAGTGGATGCAGAACGAAGCGATTGTTGTCCACATAGAGGAAACGCCAGATATCGGTGTCGTGCGGATCGACGTAGTTGGGGCTCGACACGTCAGCACCCAGCAGGCGATCGGTCTGACGGTTGGAGCCCTTTGCCGTAACGTACGCGCGCTTATGGGTGAGCGCTGGTGTCCGGAAGCGGTATGCTTCACCTACGGCGCCCCAGCTGATCTTGCCGCCTACCGTCGTCTGTTCGGCGTCATGCCGTTGTTCAACCAGGAATTCGATGGCATCGTGTTCACCCGAGCGGACTTCGACGCGCCCATCGGAAATGCTGATCCGGGCATGGCCCGGCAGATCCAGTTCTATGTCGACCAGATCACTTTACGGCGCACGAAGTCAGCGCGC
>JAGWRJ010000510.1 GCA_028869725.1 Alphaproteobacteria bacterium
AGCTGATATTGCGGCAACCCACAGGATGAGCGCACCAAATGAGAAACACGAAGCGAGACTTCTAAGGACAGCCTGATTGTAGAGAGGTGCCGACTTCGCGGCGCGCCGTACCGGGACCATGACGTTTTTGCAGTAGCATTGACCCATAGAGCGGTCCTTCCAGCGTCGATGCGGTGGTCGCAGTTGCCATGTGGGACACTGTCAGCGGGCGCTCAAAACCAGCCAGTGATGGGCGCTTGAAAACCAGCCATTTTGAGAGAGGAAAAGTTCGCCGTAAGGCTTCGTTAACACTTCACCTGTTGACGGAGACCGAATGTGGCGAACGTACTCAAGATGGCGATGAATCAAGCGATATTACAGTTACATTTCGCGGGAATGTCAGGTCGAGCCATCGCGCGACAGCTTGGCGTGGACCGTGGAACGGTGTCGAATGTCATCAAATCTTTACATTCGGCCCCAAAACCAGCCAAAGCGCCCTCCGGGTCCGAGGGGTCAAAACCAGCCACTTTGGAGGCGTTGCCGGCTCCGACGCTGATGGGCGCGCCTCAACCGGCGGAAGCGCCCTGTGAAGGCAGCGGCGAGTCGGATTCAAAACCAGCCAAAGCGCCCCCCGGCTCCGGCAACGGCATCTGCGCTACAATCGCTACAACCGGACCGATGACATCGACGGGATCGCAGGCCAATGGCTCCAGCGGTCGAAGCTCCTGCGAACCGTTTCGGGAGGTCATTGAGGGGAAGATTCAGCAGGAGTTGAGCGCTCAACGCATCTTTCAGGATCTGATCGAGGAGCAGCATTACACGGGGAGTTACTACAGCGTTCGTCGTTTTGTTCTGAAGCTGACAGGGCATGCCGCACTGCCCATGCGACGTATGGAATGCGCGCCCGGATTCGAAGCTCAGGTCGACTATGGGACGGGCGCACCTGTGTTGCAGGCGGATGGTCGGTGGCGAAGGACGCACGTGTTTCGCGTCGTCTTGAGTCATAGTCGCAAGGGATACAGCGAGGCCTGTTACCGTCAGACAACGGAGGAGTTCCTGCGTTGTCTGGAGAATGCCTTTCGGAGTTTCGGCGGCGTTCCCAGGACGGTCGTGATCGACAACCTGCGCGCGGCTGTGACGCATCCCGACTGGTATGACCCCGAGCTGACGCCCAAGCTGCGCGACTTCTGTGCCCATTACGCGACGACGATCCTGCCGACCAAATCGTACACGCCCCGACACAAGGGGAAGATTGAGCGCGGCATTGGATATGTCAAAGGGAATGCTCTCAAGGGGAGAACGTTCAGCAGCCTGGAAGAACAGAACCAGCATCTGGAGCACTGGGAGAGAACGGTCGCCGATACTCGAATCCACGGAACCACGCGCCAGCACGTCGGCCAGGTGTTTGAGGAAGCCGAGCGGCCTGCATTGGGGTCGTTGCGAGTCGAGCCGTTTGCGCTGTTCCACGAAGCGCAGCGCCAGGTTCATCGTGACGGACATGTCGAGGTGGCGAAGGCCTACTACTCGGTTCCACCCGAGCATCTGGGCCGTACCGTCTGGGTTCGCTGGGATGCCCGGATCGTCCGCGTGTTCAACATGAAGATGACGCAGATCGCCGTCCATGTCCGGCACGATCCCGGACGCTTCAGCACGCAGACGGACCATATCGCTCGCGAGAAGATCCAGGGTGTCGAACGCGGCGCCAAGTGGTTGATGAGCAAGATCAACGGCATCGGTTTGCACGCGACCGCCTGGGCGGAAGCCATGTTGTGCGCGCGAGGCATCGAAGGGACTCGCGTGCTGATGGGGCTTGTGGCGCTCACCAGACATCATTCCAGCGTTGCGCTCGAAATGGCCTGTAAAACAGCCCTTTCCAGCCGCGAATTCCGGCTCCGCAGTCTTCGCGGGCTGCTGGCTCATCCTGCGGAGAAGATCCAGCAGGAGCTCACATTTCTGGACGAACATCCGCTGATTCGTCCCCTGGATGACTATGCCCGAATCGTCGCCGATGCACTGGCGCGGAAGTGCGAAGTCGAAGCCTCGGCAAGCGATCGGGAGATGCGTTTTGAAAGGCATGACTGGGCAAATGAATGTGCTGCCCAGGAGCGAGAAGACCCTGACGGCCATCGCCATCAGGGTCTGCGGGACATTCACCCGCCCAGGTCCGGTTATCCCTCGTCGGGATGCTCGCCAGCAGAGCCCGAGTCTGTTTCACCGGACAACCCAGAGTAGTCCCATTGTTCCCCCTTTGACCAGGAGAATCTTTCGATGAATGACCGTTTGCAATCACAACTCAAACAACTGCGCCTGTCGGGTCTTGGCCGAACACTCGATGTTCGTCTGCAGGAAGCGATGGGCAACAACCTGACCCATGCCGAGTTCCTGGAACTGATCCTGCAAGATGAACTGCTGGTTCGCAACGAACGCTTGATTGGTCGACGTGTCAACGTCGCACAGTTCCGCGAAGTCAAAAGCCTGGACCAGTTCAACTGGTCGTTCAATCCGTCGATTCATCGCAAGCAAATCTATGACCTGGCCACCTGCCGGTTCATCCGCGAAATGCGCGACGTGCTCTTCCTGGGGCCGCCTGGAGTCGGCAAGAGCTTCCTGGTCCAAGCGCTCGGGTATGAAGCGATCAAGCAGGGCTATGTCGTGCTGTATCGGTCGATCTTCGACGTGGTCCGAGACTTCCTGCAGGATGAAAACCTTTCCGGTCAGGAACGAGTCCTCAATCGCTATCTGAAGCCGGACTTGCTGATCGTCGATGACATGGGAATGAAACATCTGCCCAAGCAATCCGGCGAGTACCTGTTCGAGATCATCATGCGTCGCTACGAAACGCGTTCTACGATCATGACCAGTAACCGTCCGTTGGAAGACTGGGGCAAGTTGATTGGCGATGTGCCCAGCGCAACGGCCATCCTCGACCGGTTCCTGCACCATGCCGAACTGATCACAATCACAGGACGCAGCTTTCGACTTCAGCGCCCAGGAACAGCGCCTGAACAGCCTGACCAACCGGCTCCGGATAAACCGGCTCCTCCCAGTCAGGAGGGTTCAAAACCAGCCAAAGCGCCCTCCGGCTCTGGATCAAGCAAAAGCAGGCAAACCTCGCAAAATCAGCACAGATGAACCGGTTCTCGCCTTGCCACAGGCAGCCATGATTAGAAAAATGAACACCCATTCACCGGCTGGAAGAAAGCGCCCATACGTGGCTGGTTTTCAAGCGCCCAATGACAAGTGTGCCGGCTCGTCGATTGTCGGGCTATGAATTGCCGCACTGTATGCCAGCAATACGGTGTGCAGAGTGACGAAAATTGCGACCGCGTAACTGGTGCTTCGATCGTCGGCGATCGTTTGAACGATCCTACGAAATACAATCATGATCTACCGCGGATCCTTGCTTCGCCTTGAAACAGTTCGGGCGGGCAAGACGAGATTGGAATACAGCCTCGTCAGATACAACCATCGCCCGCCTTGGATAGTAAGCCAGCGTGAGGTGGTGACGCCCCGCGATCGTTGTCGTTAACGAACATCAGAAACGGTCAATTGGCTAATCCATCCCTTCGATTTCCCGCCCGGCGATGAACTTCCGCATCAATCGAATAAGAAACGTGACGCACGGAGCCGTCACAATAGAGGAAATGACACCCACCTGCATGGGCACTGCCGAAGGCACGCACTGCCGCGCCGACCCCATCCTGAAGCGGGGTCTCAATCACCCATCGATTCAAGTCCAAATCAACCCCACTGAAC
>JAGWRJ010000511.1 GCA_028869725.1 Alphaproteobacteria bacterium
CAAGGTCGGTGCCGGCACCGAGCTCGAAATGAAGGAAAAGAAGGCCCGCGTCGAAGACGCCCTGCACGCCACGCGTGCGGCGGTGGAAGAAGGCGTGGTGCCGGGCGGTGGCGTGGCGCTGATCCGTGCGCTGAAGACCGTCGAAGGCCTGAAGGGCGACAACCACGAGCAGGACCTGGGCATCGCGATCACCCGTCGCGCGCTCGAGGCGCCGCTGCGCGCGATCGTCGCCAACGCCGGTGAAGAGCCGTCGGTGGTGCTGAACCGCGTCAAGGAAGGCACCGGCAACTTCGGCTACAACGCCGCCACCGGCGAGTACGGCGACATGGTGGAGATGGGCATCCTGGATCCGACCAAGGTGACCCGCACGGCACTCGTCAAGGCAAGCCAGGTCGCCGAACTCTGGTTGACCTGTGGCGCAGTCGTTACTGACCCCCCCTCCGATGCAACGGCCGCCGATGGCGTCCAGGAACCGACATATGAGTGAGCAGAAAATCTCCGTGTCCGGCGCCAGCCTGTTCACTGACCGCAGCGCCTTCTGCCACGAGATGGCGAATATTCTGCTGCAGAAACGACTTGATCTCATGGCGACCCTTGAGCACCTGAAGGCATCCGGGGGCACTGTCGAACTGGATCAGACCCTGCAGGGGCGTCTGAGTCGAATGGACGCCATGGCGCAGCAGCAGATGGCCAAGGCGGGGCACACCCGTTTGACGATTGAGTTGCAACGCATCAATGCTGCACTCAAACGCTTTGAAGAGGACCACTATGGCGTCTGTTGTCGCTGCAAGGAAGCCATCCAGGCCGAGCGCCTGATGGCTGACCCGGCGGCTCCGTTTTGCATGGAATGCGTGGAGGAGATTGCCGAAGAAAAGGCCGACCACCCCTAGACGGCGAGGCGTATCGACACGTTCCCTTCCACCCTTGACATGCCCGTTTCCAATGAACGCCCTCCAGAACACTCCCGCCCCCCGTAAAACCTTCGCCATCATCAGCCACCCGGATGCCGGCAAGACCACGTTGACCGAAAAGCTGTTGCTGTTCGGCGGCGCCATCCGCCAGGCCGGCAGCGTCAAATCACGCAAAACCACCCGCCATGCCACCTCCGACTGGATGGCCCTGGAGAAGGAGCGCGGTATTTCGGTGACGTCCTCGGTGATGCAGTTCCCTTACGAGGGCACGATCGTCAACCTGCTCGATACCCCAGGCCATGCGGACTTTTCCGAGGACACCTACCGCGTGCTGACCGCGGTGGATTCAGCACTGATGGTGATCGACTGCGCCAAGGGCGTGGAAGAACGCACGATCAAGCTGATGGAAGTGTGCCGGCTGCGCGACACACCGATCATGACCTTCATCAACAAGCTCGACCGCGAGGGCCGCTCGCCGATCGAGTTGATGGACGAGGTGGAATCGGTGCTCGGCATCGCCTGCGCGCCGGTGACCTGGCCGATCGGCATGGGCCAGCGGCTGAAGGGTGTGTATCACCTGCTGCTGGATGAAGTGCATGTGTTCGAGCCGGGCAAGAATTTTACCCGCCAGGACTCGATCGTCTTCCAGGGCCTGGAGTGCCCGGAGTTGGAGGCGCGCCTCGGGACGGGCACGTTGCGCGAATTGCGGGACGAGCTAGAGCTGGTCAAAGGCGCCTCCCATCCGTTCGATCTCGCGGCCTACCGGGCCGGGCGGCAGACGCCGTTGTTCTTCGGCTCGGCAGTCAACAATTTCGGGGTGCAATTGCTGCTGGACTTCTTTGTCGCCCATGCCCCGGGACCACAGCCGCGTGAGGCGATACCGCGGCAAGTCTTTCCTGCGGAAAAGTCCGTGACCGGGTTCGTTTTCAAGATCCAGGCCAACATGGACCCACTACATCGCGACCGCATCGCGTTCATGCGGTTGTGTTCGGGGTGTTATCACCCAGGCGTCCGACTGCGGCATGTGCGCACCGGCAAGGACGTGCGTGTCAGCGATGCGCTGACCTTCATGGCGTCCGAACGCGGCCTGATCGAGGCGGCATGGCCCGGCGATGTCATCGGTCTCCATAACCATGGAACGATCGCGATCGGCGACACCTTCAGTGAAGGCGAAACGCTTCAGTTCACCGGCATTCCGCACTTTGCCCCCGAACTGTTTCGGCGCGTGCGCTTGAAGGATCCACTGCGCCTGAAGCAGCTGCACAAAGGCTTGCAGCAGCTGAGCGAGGAAGGTGCCACGCAATTCTTCCGGTCGATCGCCAGCAACGATCTCTTGCTGGGGGCCGTGGGTGTGCTGCAATTCGAGGTCGCCGCTTACCGCCTGGCGCAGGAATACGGCGTGCATGCGCTGTTCGAACCCACCAATGCGATCACGGCCCGCTGGGTCCACTGTGACGATAGCGATGCGCTGGAGGAATTCAGTGCCAAGACTGCCCACCAGTTGGCGCGGGATGCGGCCAATGCCCTGGTGTATCTGGCCACCTCGCGGGTCAACCTGCAGATGACGCAAGAGCGCTGGCCGCAGATTCGCTTCGCGGCGACCCGCGATCAATCCCTGGTCGAGGCCGCAATTCATGCCTGACCGGATACCGAAGCCGCCCCATCCCCCTCAGGACGCGGGCTACCACCTGCCCAAATGCTTGTATCGCGTCGAACTGGATGATCCCTACGAGGTTCGCTACTGGACACGGCTGTACAAGATCACCGAGGAGGAACTGCGGGCACTGGTGGTTAAGTTGGGTAGCGATCGCAACCGCATTGAGGATTATCTGAGCCTGTGAAAAGCTCAACGTTCCTGATCGCCAGAGAATGCCCATGCCTCCATCAGACGATGATCGTTTTGGACTGCCCGCCAGTGCGTTCGAGGCGGCGTTGGACAGCCATCGACGGGATCACCCAACGATCCGGGCCGGCATGTATGTCCCGACCCGGCATGAAGTGGCCACGCTGGAGGCGGCCACACTGACTTCGCTGGTGATCGACTGGATGTGGGAAAGCCCGTCGGAGCTGATACCGAACAATGAACAGATTGGTGATCTGCGTGCCATTTTGCGCTCAAGGCCGGACGCGGATCAGCCAGGCATCCGGCAACTTGTCGCGGCATGCGACGACTATCTAAACGTGTGATGGAACCGGCGCCCGAGCGCCGCTATCGGCTAGGTCACCATGGCATCGATCGAAAGGACGGCATACCCGCGCTTCAAACGTCATCCTTCGACCGATGAACTCGAACAGGTCTACACCCCCACCGATGATGAGCTCTCGCTGGCCATCAAACAGGTTCGCGAGCCCACCCGCCGCCTGAGCTTTCTGCTCCTGCTGAAGGGATTTCAGCGACTGGGTTACTTTCCCGTCGTCGATGACATGCCTCTGGCGATCATGCGTTGCGTTCGCGATACCTTGCGCCTGAGCGGCCATGCGCGCCCGGCGGCTCTGGAGTCGCGCACGCTTTACCGATACCACGCAGCCATCCGCCGTTGGTTGGGCGTGACGGCCTACCGAGACCGCGGCATGCACGTCGCTGCCCGCGCCATGGGGGCGGCCGCGCAGGTGATGGATCATCCGGCGGACCTGATCAATGCATCGATCGAGCAGCTCGTTAAAGACAAGATCGAGCTGCCTGCCTTCAGTACGCTGGATCGGATGGCACGGCGCATTCGTGCCTTGGTCAACCAGCAGCTGTTCAACCTGGTCCAGCAACGCCTGTCGCCATCGGATATCAGCCAGTTGGACGCGTTGCTCGATGTCGAGTCCGGCCGTCGCCAGAGCCCGCTTCAGCTGATCAAGCAACTACCCAAACGCTCTTCGCTACAACATTTCCAGCGATTGATTGAACATATTGCCCGGCTCTCGAACTTGGTCGGTGAGGCTCACCTCCTGACCGGCGTACCCGAAACCAAGATCAAGCATTTTGCGGCAGAAGCGAAGGTGTTGGATGCCGCCGAATTGCGGGATTTCGGCCCGCCCAAACGCTACCTGCTACTGCTCAGCCTCATACACCGCGCTCGCATTCAGGCACGGGACGACCTGGCAGCCATGTACATCAAGCGGATGAACAATCTGCATCGCCGTGGCAAGGAGGAGTTGGAGCGGCTGCGTGTTCGACATCGCGAGAAGACCGAGGCGATCGTCGCCACTCTGACCGATGTGATCCAGGTGCTGGACACGCATCCGAGCGATACCGAGGCGGGACGGGAAATCCGGCAACTCCTGAGCAAGCGAGGTGGTATCGAGGTGCTGCAGGAGGATTGTGCCGCGATCAATGCGTACAGCGGTGACAACTACTATCCTTTGCTGTGGAAGTTCTTCAAGAGTCACCGTCCCACGATCTATCGCATGGTACGCCTCCTTGATCTGTCCACGACCAGCGAGGACCGCTCGTTGGTGGAGGCGCTCGCTTTGGTGTTGGAACACGAACCCCGTCGCGGTGACTGGATCGACGAACCTGTCGACCTCGCGTTTGCTAACGAGCGATGGCGACGGGTCGTGTCGCATCGGGCCGAGGACGGTGCCGTTCGTGTTCACCGCCGGCATCTTGAGGTGTGCGTTTTCTCCTGCCTGGCCAACGAGCTGAAGACTGGCGACATGGCGATCGGCGGCTCGGAGGAATATGCCGACTATCGCGGTCAGCTTTTAAGCTGGGACGATTGTGAAAGCCGGCTGGCCGATTACTGCGGTCAGTTGGGCTTGCCCACCGATGCTGCAGCTTTCGTCGCGCAACTGCGGGAAGAACTTACCCGCACGGCGGGAGAAATCGACGCGGCGTATCCGGACAACAATCAAATCGTGATTGATGATCGCGGCGTTCCGGTTCTCAAGCGCGTCGTCGCAAAGGAACCGACCGAATCGGCCAGGGCCTTGGAGACCGCCATTCTTCAACGCATGCCCGAGCGCAACATCCTCGACATCCTGTGCAACGTCGCCCATTGGGTGAATTTCCCCCGACACTTTGGCCCGCTCTCTGGCTCCGATCCCAAGCTTGAACGCGCTACCGAACGCTATGTCCTGACCACGTTTACCTATGGCAGCAATCTGGGACCCGTACAGGCGGCACGTCACTTCCGGGGCGCCGTGACGCCGCACATGCTCTCTTTCGTCAATCGTCGCCATGTCAACGGCAAGAAGTTGGACCTGGCGATCAAGGACATCGTCAACGCCTACAACACACTGCACTTGCCCAAGGTGTGGGGCGATGGGAAAAGCGCGGCCGCCGACGGCACGAAATACGACATGCGCGATCAGAACCTGATGGCCGAGTATCACATCCGTTATGGCGGCTACGGCGGCATCGCCTACCACCACGTCTCCGATACATATGTGGCGCTGTTTTCCCACTTCATCCCATCCGGCGTGTGGGAGGCGATTTACATCATCGAAGGCTTGTTGAAAAACAAGTCCGATATCCAGCCCGACACGGTGCATGCCGATACACAAGGTCAGTCGGCGCCGGTATTCGCGCTGTCGTACTTGCTTGGCATCAAGCTGATGCCGCGTATTCGCAACTGGCAGGATCTGAAGTTCTTTCGTCCTTCCGCCGAGACACGCTACGAACACATCGACTCATTGTTTAAGGACACCATCGACTGGGCGCTAATTGAAACCCACTGGAAGGATCTGATGCGGGTGGTGCTCTCGATCACCGCCGGAAAGATTTCATCCGTGACACTGTTGCGCAAACTGGGCAATAACAGCCGCAAGAACCGGCTTTATCAGGCATTCCGCGAGCTGGGCCGCGTGGTGCGCACCAACTTCCTACTGCGCTACATCTCCGACTTGGATCTGCGCGAAAAAATCACGGCCTCAACCAACAAGGTCGAGGCCTACAATGGTTTCGCCAAGTGGAACTTCTTCGGCGGGGAAGGGGTGATTGCCGACAACGACCCCGAGGAACAAGAGAAGACGGTCAAGTACAACGACCTGGTCACCAACGCGATCATTTTCAGCAACGCGGTGGATCTGACACGTATCCTTCGCGAACTGGCCACCGAAGGGTGGAAGCCGAAACGAGAGGATGTCGCCACCATGAGCCCGTACATGACCGGTCATATCAAGCGCTTCGGTGACTACCTGATCGATATCAACGCTGTTCCCGCCCCCTTTCTGGTGGAACTCGTGTTGGAGTAGCCAGAAGCCGCCGGTGAAACCGATCGCAGAGCGCCGCCGCATTCAAGCTAAATTTCCAGCCAAGATTCTGAAAGTGCGTCCCTTTTCAGAAGGTGTGTCCCATTTTCACATGTATCTCGGCTGGACCCCGCTACGACCGCGAACACGCCGGGGGTGTGGGGGCGGCAGCCCCCGCGAGGCCGCAGGCCGTGACGCCCCTGCGGGCTGGCCTCGAGGGCGCGGGGTCGGAGCCCCGGCCGCCGGCGGCCGCC
>JAGWRJ010000512.1 GCA_028869725.1 Alphaproteobacteria bacterium
AATCCAGTCGAACTGTTGTACTACCGAGGTTGGTGGGATCTGATCGACTCGCCTAAGCGGATCGCCATCGTTGGCTCACGCAGCGTGTCCGACGACGGCTTGCGCCGAACCCGCAAATTGGTGAAGCTGCTGGTCCAAGACGGCTACACCATCGTCTCCGGTTTGGCCAAAGGGGTGGATACCGCGGCACACACGACGGCCATTGACAACGGCGGCAGCACGATTGCAGTTATCGGCACGCCGATTACCGAGTATTACCCCCCCGAGAACCGGGCGCTACAAGACTTGATTGCCGAGAAATTCCTGCTGGTGAGCCAGGTGCCGATCTGGCGCTACTCGACCCAGGACTATCGTAGTAACCGCCTGTTCTTCCCTGAGCGCAATGCCACGATGTCAGCGCTCGCGCAGGCAACGGTCATTGTCGAAGCCAGCGATACGTCGGGCACCCTGGCGCAAGCACGCGCGGCGCTGCAGCAGGGGCGCAAGCTGTTCATTCTGGACAACTGCTTTCGCAATCCGAAGCTGACATGGCCGGCCAAGTTCCAGAGTCAAGGCGCCATTCGCGTAACCGGCATCGACGACATCAGGGCAGCTCTTGGCTAAGCGCGTACTCAAAATCGATGCTCTGACACTTCCGGATCATCACTATCTGGACGGGCAGGACATTTGCTACTACGCAGGTGAATACACCGCAGGCGAGGGGCATGCCTACAGCGAAACCAACCAGCTGATCCTCAACTTCAAGAAGTCCGTGGACAAGCGTGGAACCGCGCAGTGGCAATACAAAGAGCGCGCGATCCTGCAGGCAGCGGCAATCTTTCGTACCGCGATCAAGGCTGAGGCCGAAATCACCTTCGTCCCGATCCCGCCGTCGAAGGCGAAGAGCGATCCGCTATACGACGATCGCATGCTGCGATTGCTGCAGGCCGTCTGCCAGGGGCGTCACACCGACATCCGTGAACTGGTCGTCCAGCGCGAATCGGCGGCGGCGGCCCATCTGTCGGAAACGCGCCCGACGCCGGATGAACTGGTCGCCAACTATCAACTCGACGAGAGCTTGGCCGAGCCAGTCCCACACACCATTTTTGTCGTGGACGATGTGCTCACCACAGGCTGCCATTTCAAGGCGGTGAAGCAAGTGCTCGAGCGGCGATTTCCAGAGGCACGCATCGTCGGGCTGTTCCTCGCGCGGCGAGCGCCCAAGTCGGTGGACTTGGATTTTGACAGCACCTAAGAACCGGACAAGGAACACGCCACATGCTGATCGTCATGACCTCTCCGGATGCCGTCCTGAGTAATGGCCAACCCGACCCGGAACTCGCCCAGGTGTTGATCAACGCCAATGCGGCGGGCAATCCGGTGGGCTTGATTTCCAATCATGGGGAACCGGCCTGGTTCAAGGGGACGTTTGGCCCCAGTGGTGTGCAGTTCCTGCAAAGTCGAGGGCGGCAATCGGGCGAGATTGTGTCGCAGAACGCCAAGAAGTTTGCGCTCAATCCCTTCGATGCGCTGGTTCTCGCGG
>JAGWRJ010000513.1 GCA_028869725.1 Alphaproteobacteria bacterium
AAGAACGGTGTGCAAATCGGCGGGCGCGATGCCTAACCCCAGGCTAGAATGAACGCACGCTAGAACGGTCCGGGTATGCGCGCAGCGCATAGAACCTAATTATTTCGCGAACTCCGTCGCGTCAGGAGCCTCTGCAATGTGATGCCCTTGAATGTGATCGGAATGGCCAGGGGCTCTCCACACAACGTTCCCAGCGTGCGATCAGACCCCGGTCTTGCATTGCCCTTTTTGACGTAAGTGGTCCTGCCTTTCACAGACTTGAATGCAATTCCTCAAGCGCGCTCGCAATCGGCGATGCCAGCGAGACCGCATTTGACGGATGAAAAATTGTATTGGTGGACAGCACGCGAGCGCCACTGCGCAAAAGCTCGTCGTATGCGGTACTAGCAAACACACCGTGAACTGCGAGGCATATGGGTGTTGCGGTACCGTGTCGTCCCAACGCCTTGATGGCCGAAAGCATGGTCTGGCCGCTCGATATTATATCGTCGACAAGCACAGGGGTGCGTCCAGCGAGAGATGTCGCGTCCGCAAACTCAACATCGACGGTCCTGTCGTCATGTCGGACCTTGCGCATGACTGTGTAGGTAGCTGAGCAGTCTCTGGCGACTTCGCTCACCCATTGCGCACTTTCGCCGTCGGGACCAACCAGTACCGGTCTGGGAACGTTCGTTCTGATCCACTGCGCGAGAGCCGGTGCCGCATGCACAACTCTGGTGCGGATGGAGTAGATCTCACAGAGCGATTTGTAGCGGTGTAAATGGGGATCGACAGTCAGTAGCCAGTCGAAGCTTTGCGACAGGAGGCGGGCGAAAGGGCGTGAACTGATGGCCTCGCCGGGATTGAAGCGCTTATCCTGGCGCATATAGGCGAGATAGGGCGCAATCAGACCAATGCGGCGTGCGCCAAGCTCCCGCGCAAGTGCGGCAATGAATACAATCGGCAGGATCTTGTCATCAGGGCGATCTAGACTGCACAGCACATGAACGTCGCGTCCGGCAAACTCCGCGGGCAACGTCACCCGTACCTCTTCGTCGGGAAAGCGATGCAGTTCAGGTGACACGATTTCACAGGAAAAGGCAGACCGAAGTTCCGTGGCGAGCGTGGAATTGCCTGGCATCGGGATCAGGAGAGGGGTCATGCGCTGATTCCAAAAATGTCACTTTGAGCTTCGGCATAGTTGAGAGCATAGGCAAGTTCGCCGGGCGCCTCCGCATAGAGCATGCACAAGGGTTCGCCCGCACGAATTTCGTCATCAAGCCGCTGGTAGAGTTCAAGTCCCGCAGCCTTCGCCTCGGGCGCTCCGGCGAGTTTTGCCAGCTTGGCCAGTTTGCGATTGTCGATGCGCATCAGGCGGCCGCTCGCGCGCGCCAGAATAGGTTCACGGTACGGTGCAATTTTGGGCTCACGCAAGCCACCCTGGGCGATGCAGATGCGCTGGAACTTGCGCCAGGCACCACCATTGGTGAGTGTCTCCGTGGCAAGTTCTACGCCCTGGCCAGCCGCAGCACGTCCGGAAAGTTCGAGCAGAACACCGGCGAGCGCGGTGCCTCGCTGACGCAGATCATCCGGCGCATCGGGCTTGTTCTGGAGCACGGAGAGGATATCGAGGGCTTCAAGCACAGGGCCTATGCCACGCCCAATCGGCTGGCTACCGTCTCCTACGAGCACGTGGGCCTTGATACCGAACGCCTCGGCGACATGAATGAGCCCGCGTGACAACGCTTCCGCAGCTGCCTGGGATCTGACCTTGGCAGTCTCTCCAACCGGCATGTCGAGAACGAGATGGGTTGCACCAGCAGCAATCTTCTTGGAGAGCACCGAGGCGATCATTTGGCCTTCAGTGTCGATGTCGAGCGCTCGCTCGATGCGGATAAGGATGTCGTCTGCAGGGCTCAGACGCACCGCTCCTCCCCAAGCTATGCATCCTCCCTCCTGTTCGACGACCCGGTGCATGGCCTCCGGATCGAGCGCGACCGGCGCCAGAACCTCCATCGTATCGGCGGTGCCAGCCGGGGAGGTGATGGCCCGCGACGAGGTTTTGGGCATGGTCAGTCCGAGCGCCGTCACAATACTGACCACGATCGGTGTCGTGCGGTTTCCCGGGAGCCCACCCACTGAATGCTTGTCGACCACGATATCGCGATCCCAGGCCAGTCGCTCGCCTGCATTGACCATAGCGCGCGTCAATGAAAGGACTTCGTCGCTGGACAAGGGTTTGGCCGCGCAAGCGGTCAGAAATGCCGCTATTTCAAGGTTTGAATACCGCCCCTGGGCAATGTCCCGCACGATCGCATCAAAGGAATTGCTGGCCAGGGTGTGACCATAGACGCGGGCCCGCACGAGGCTCATGGAGGCCAAAGGATCGGGGTGCGAAATTTCAATTTTGTCACCCTCAGTGAGTCCGAGGCGCTGCCATGCGGCCTCCGAAAGAGCTGCCTCACCCTTCGCCACCAGATCGCCCATGGTTTTATAGAGGGTGGCGATGACAAAACGCTTTCCAGCGGTTAGCAGCACGCGGCCATGAGCAGCAAATCCTTCCGCACGGCAGACCGGACTGTCGTGGTCGAGGAAAATCACGGCTTCGGCATGTGTGTCGAGCCCCAATCGGCGGGCCCTGAGCTGATGTTTGGCTGCAGGAGGGTTCATTGCAGATCCACAGTGTTGCGTTCTTCTGCGACTGTACAGGTCCAGCGCAGCTCCTCCTCGATCCGATGACGAAGGCCGTCTGCGGCGCTGGGCTCGCCATGCACGATATAGGTTTGACGAGGCGGCGTCTTCATGGCCTTCAGCCAGCGCATCAATTCGTTCTGGTCCGCATGGGCCGAAAAGGTGTGCATGTTGTATACGTCGGCGCGCACCGGCACGTAATCGCCAAAGATCTTGATCTCCCGGCGACCCGACAGGAGAGCGGCGCCCCGTGTGCCCGCCGCCTGAAAGCCGGCGAAGAGGATGGCATTGCGGGCGTCGGGAGCATAATGTTTGAGATGGTGGAGAACGCGCCCGCCACTTGCCATACCGCTGGCCGACAGGATGATCTTTGGTGTGCTGTCGGCAGTCAGTGCTTTTGACTGCTCGGGCTCACGGACATAGTGAGCCAACGCGAATATCGCGCGCGTGTCTGCCTCGCTGAGCTTGTGATCCTGCGAATGGGCACGGAAAATGTCGCTTGCATCGATCGCCATGGGGCTGTCCATGTAAATCGGAAGTTCTCGTGCAATGCGGCCTCCACTTTTAAGACGCCACAAATGATAGAGGAGAAGCTGGGCGCGACCAACGGCGAAGGCGGGTATGATCAAGGTGCCGCCACGGGCCATGGTGCGGCCGATGATGGTCGCAAACTCGCCTCCGATATCCTCGCTGCCGTGCAGCCGGTCACCATAAGTGGATTCGACCAGCAGCGTGTCAGCGTGTTCCGGTGTTTGGGGGTCGGGCAGGAGCGGGTCGTCATAGCGCCCGATATCTCCGGAAAACACGATCTTATGATCATGCCAGGACAATTCCAGGGACGCTGCGCCCAGAATATGGCCGGCACGACGCAGTCTTACGCTCGCTCCACCTCTGACCTGAAAGGGGGTGTCGAAGGTAACCGGCTTGAGGAGCTCAAGCGTGCGCAGTGCATCGTTGATCGTGTACAGCGGCAGCGCAGGTTTGTGCTTTGAGAAGCCACGCCGATTGGCAAACTCCGCATCCTTTTCCTGCAAATGGGCTGCATCGGGAAGCATGATCCCGCACAGGTCTGCAGTCGCCTCGCTACAGTAGATGGGCCCGGCAAATCCGTTGCGCACGAGCAAGGGCAGGTAACCGGTATGATCAATGTGCGCGTGGGTGACGAGGACGGCGGCGATGCTCGCAGGAGGAATCGGAAAGTGTGCCCAGTTCTTCAGTCGCAACTGCTTGAGACCCTGAAAGAGCCCGCAGTCAACGAGAAGAC
>JAGWRJ010000514.1 GCA_028869725.1 Alphaproteobacteria bacterium
CGCAGTGATCACACTCATCCCCATCACATAGGGGTACTGACCGGGCGCCTTGACCTCACCCAGAATATAGAATGGCCGATTGCTGGTGACCTCGATGCTGACACTGGGATTGACGAGGTACCCCTTGGAAAGGGCCGCGGTAATCGTCTGCTGGAGCTGTGGAACCGTCTTGCCAGCAGCCTTGATCTGACCAATCAGGGGAAACTGAATGTTTCCGCTGCCGTCGACGAGATAATTGCCGTCAAGATCGTGTTGACCGAAGATGCTGATGTGGAGCTTGTCTCCTGTCCCCAGGACATAGGCAGCTTCTGCGTCGATTGATGTCTTTGCCGGAGCTTTTTCGGCCTTGGCTGCGTCCGCGTTTGCTGCGTCCGCGCCCGACGGAGCCGGAGTTGCTGGAGCGGTCGTGGCCTGCGCCACCCTGATGTCGTCGGCGCGCGCGCCGCTGGGTGACACTGCGGATGCGCCCGCTCCCAAGGTTGCGGTCGAGACAACATGGGTCGGCTGGGTCGGCGAGGGAACCGCCGCCCATACCGCGCTACCACCGATCATCAAGCCGAGAACAACACACAGCCCAAATCCGGCATTCGTCAGTACACGCCAGGGACGCATCAAAGCTTCCACTTACGCCATTCGTCCAACGCAAATGCTACACAGACAGGCACGCAAGACCAGTTTCATGTTGTTAAGCTGTCCCAGGCCGAGTTAGCGCACACTTATGAAGCGGCACTTATCACCATCCAATACGGCAGCGGTAAGGCAGCCTGTGGCATAGGCCCCCGTATCGACGCCGATGCGGTTGCGCTTCACCACCGGCTGCGCCGTCGGGGTGTGTCCGTGAACCACGATCGCCCCGAAATCTTGCCGAGAGTTTAGAAAGTCATCCCGGATCCACATGAGATCCTCGGACGTCTGCGACTCAAGCGCTACCCCGGGACGCACGCCAGCGTGGGTAAAGTAGTACCCGCCAATGCTTACACTTGGCTGAAGTCCTTCCAGAAACTGGCGATGCTCAATGGGCAAAGCCGCAGCCAAGTCGTTGCGGGCCCGTTCAAAATCCTCGACCTGATCGAACAGCGGCGGCTCCACCCCGTAGCTCATCAGCGTGTCTCGACCGCCAAACTCCCGCCAGACCCGGTACACCACCGGATCTGCCAGAAAGTCGAGCAGAGTCTGATCGTGATTGCCGCGCAGGACGCTGGTTTCGAAGCCGGCCGGTGGCGTCAGAAGCCGCTCGATCACACCCTTGGAATCCGGGCCGCGATCAATGTAATCGCCCAGAAACACGAGAAAGCGCCGGGAAACTCCATCGGCAGGTTCCGAGGTGATACGCGCCAGCAGTGCGTCAAGTTGACGCGAGCAACCATGGATGTCCCCCACCGCATAGACCCGCTCCCCCGCCCTCAGCTTATGGCGGCGCCGTGGGCGTATCTCGCTGCCAGAAAACCAGCTCGAGACAAGGGCACGTAGGCCTTGACGTTGCGGTCTATCGATGTGGTCGTATCCCAACAAATCTCCACCTTTGCGTCTTGTCACCGACCGGGTCCGTCGGCGCCAGGACCCCCAGTTAGGTGGCATGGCCCAGAGCAATGGCACGGCCTTCTGCGTGAACGGCATAGTTCCCGTCGCAGGGTCGCCAGAGCCCTGTCACCAAACCTGACAGTCCCCGCCCCAGCCAGGGGCGCTCTATAATAGCGCTGCCACGCGGACAAAAGATCCACCTCGCGCGGCGTAATGGCAGCGGTTATTTTTTCATGTTGGAGCAACCTTGGCCAGTGCCGAGTGGCCGGATTGTGCCCAATGCTCCAGCGCCGCAGCGAATTTAGGCCCGTCTCCGACATCAACCCGCACATACCCCTCAGCCCCCTCCTCACACAGCAGATGAACATCTGACTGTGCAGGGCCGACAAAAAGCACCGGACGGCGTGAGGCGATGCACGCGTAAACCTTTGACGGCAGAACATAACCTGCGAACGCGGTGCGCAGGCAAATGAGGTGAACGTCGGCGCAGACAAGCACATGTGGAAGCTCCTCAAGCGAACATGGTGCCGTGCGCGCATAAGGCAACCCGTCCTGCTTCAGGATCGATTCCAGTCGATCTGCATTTGCCCCGGTGGCATTCAGCCACAGAATAAAGCGGCCACTGCCCTGCTGATGATGAAGGCGGTATCCCTGCACCACCGTGTCGACCTCGTGGGCAACCCCGTAATTGCCAGAATAAAGCAGAACATTCCGTCCGACCAATATCTCCGGCTTGACTGCAGGGGTCTCCTCACCGGTCACGCTCACTGGAGAGGGATCGCGCTTGAGGAAAATTCTCTGCGCAGCGATGCCGCCTTGGAGGAGAATCCGCCTCTGGTCCTCGCCGAGGACCTCGAAGCGATCAACCCTACGGCGCAACCACCAGGTCAGTGCGACCAGCAGATTAAGGACCTTTGACGGACGCAGGC
>JAGWRJ010000515.1 GCA_028869725.1 Alphaproteobacteria bacterium
GATCTTGCGCGGGTGCTGGCGCGCAACGGCCTTGATCTGCCCATCGACTGGCTGTGGCTGTCGAGTTACGCAATGGCGCGAAGCCAAGGCAGCGTTGTGGTGCGGGCAGCGCCCGACTGTGAGGTGCGCAACGCGCATCTACTGCTGATCGACGGCGTGCTCGACAGCGGACGCACGCTCGCAACAGCGATTGAACTTCTGACTGCCCGGGGAGCACGCAAGATCACGACTGCGGTGGTGGTAGACAAGCACCTGCCGCAGGCGCGATTGCGTGCTGATTATGCCTGCTTCTGCGGGGTCGATGCATTCATTGCCGGCTATGGCATGGACGACCAGGGTCTGGCCCGCGGACAAGCTGACATCATCGCACTTTGACGCCGGCCGTGCGACGCACAGGCCTTGGCCCGGACGCGGACCCGCAAGGACTTCGCTCAGGTGTCGCTGTCGAATTCGACAAGGACTGGCACGTGGTCGGACGGCTGGGGCCAGCCGCGTATGTCCCTGCGGATCCGGTGTTGGCGGGCTGCACCTTTCAGACCCTGGCCAAACCAGATGTGATCCAGCCGCCTGCCCCGATCAGATGCGGACCAGTCCTGAGCCCGATAGCTCCACCAGGAATAGATCTTTTCGCTGGCGGGCACGAAGCTGCGGGTGACGTCGATCCACTGCATCGCAGCCTGGGCCTCACCGAGCAGTCCGGTTTCGACGGGCGTATGGCTGACAACATCCAGAAGCTGGGTGTGGCTCCACACATCGTTCTCGAGGGGCGCCACGTTGAGGTCGCCCACGAGGATGGTGCGCGCCGATGCCTTGCCGCGGCGGCGGCTGAAGTTGCGCGCCATTTCCTCCAGGAACGCGAGTTTGTGCGCGAATTTTTCGTTGACCTTCGGATCTGGAATATCGCCGCCCGCCGGCACGTAGAAATTGTGAAGCTCAATGCCGCCCTCGAACTCCACACAAATGTGTCTGGTATCATCCTTTCCGCAATATTGTTTCGCCGAGGAACGGACGAACGGGAGACGGGAGAGAACGGCGACGCCGTGATAACCCTTCTGGCCATGCACAGCCTGGTGCACATATCCGGCCGCTCGAAACGGCTCAGCCGGAAACAGATCATTGGGGACCTTGGTCTCCTGTAGGCAGATCACATCGGGCGCTTCCTCCTGGAGAAGGCGCATAACCAGGCCCTGACGCAGCCGGACAGAGTTGATGTTCCAGGTAGCGAGCTTCATGAACGGTGCAAACCTCCTATGCGCGGAACGCAGAACAAAGCCGTGAAATTCCAATTCCAATTGTAAGTACAAGGTGTTATTGCAGCGCCGCATTTGATGGTGCAGCGCATTAGAAATCATGATCAATGAATATTAGCGAATTTATTCATTGATCTGGGATCAGGGCCGCACTATGTATCCAGCGCGCCGGGCGGTGAGGCCCGGTGGCATCGAGTTTCAGAGCGGGCGGCTTCGGGTGGTGAGACCCAGGCCGTCCATGTCGAGGAGAGGCAGTCATGACCCAGTCCCATATTCATCTTCCGGCGGCGCGCAAGCCGGTCAGCGATACCGTGATCGGGATGTTCACCGCAGCCACGATCATCATCGCCGGACTTCTGTCGCTCGCCCAGTTCGGCCTGGCCTTTATCTAGGCCCGACCGTGCGAGGTGCGCTGCAGCCTTAGGTTGCAGCATGCGCAAGGGGCCAGCGGGCGCGCGGCGACACCGTCAGGTCGTCGAAGCGCCCGGTGGCTGCCTGTTCCAGCCCGGCCCAGGCGATCATCGCGCCGTTGTCGGTGCACAGCTTCACCGGCGGTACCTCAAGCGTGAAGTCGTGTGCGGCGCAGGTCCGGGCAAGTCCGGCGCGGATGGCGCCATTGGCCGCGACGCCACCGGCAGCAACCAGCGTAGCCGGGCCGCGCAATGCAAAGTCAGCGCGAAACTGCGCCATCGCCTGCTCCGTGCGGTCACACAGCGTGGCGATCACCGCCTCCTGGAAGGCCGCCGCCAGATCCGCGGCGTCCCCTGGCACAAAATCGCCTTCGCGCACGATCTGGCGTACCGCGGTCTTCAGTCCGGAAAATGAGAAATCGGCTCCCGGCCGGCCCAGCATCGGTCGTGGCAGCCGATACCGTCCAGCCTGGCCGGCACGCGCCAGTTGTTCGATGCGCGGCCCCCCCGGATAGGGCAGACCTAAAAGCTTTGCCGTTTTGTCGAACGCCTCGCCAACCGCATCGTCGATCGTGGTGCCATACAGACGGAAGGCATCATTGCCTTCCACGCCAAGCAGCTGACAATGCCCGCCCGATATCAGCAGCAGCAGAAACGGATAGGGCAATCCCGCCGTCAGTCGGGCGGTGAGCGCATGAGCCTTCAGATGATTGACCGCAATGAGCGGCTTGCCCGCAGCCAGAGCCAGCGCTTTGGCCGTGGTCAATCCCACCATTACCCCGCCGATGAGGCCCGGACCTGCGGTTGCGGCAATGGCGTCGACGTCCGCCAGCGTGCACCCGGCCACGGCCAAAGCTTCTGCCACAATTCCATCGATGGCTTCGACATGGGCCCGGGCCGCGATCTCGGGAACCACGCCCCCGTAGGGCGCATGTTCGGCAATCTGGCTGAACACGACATTGGAGAGGACCTCCCCCGGACCCGGCGGAAGGCCACGGACCACCGCGGCCGCGGTTTCGTCGCAGCTGGTCTCAAGACCAAGAACGGTCAGGCTGGCCAAGCGGCGCGGCCCCTGTGCTAAGAGTGCACCTAAGGCTCTAGAACAAAGTCCGTCATGCCGCAAAGCAATCCCACCTCCATCCTGCGCCTGGGCACCCGTGGCTCACGCCTTGCCATGGCCCAATCCGAGCATGTGCGCCAAGCTCTCGCAGCCATGGGCGTCGCCTGCGAACTTGTCGAGGTCAAAACCAGCGGCGATCGCATCCAGGATCGCCCGCTCGCCGACGCTGGCGGCAAGGGCCTCTTTGTGAAGGAACTCGAAGAAGCCCTGCTTGCAGGGCGGATCGATTTCGCCGTGCATTCGATGAAGGATGTACCCGTGCAACTTCCCGAGGGTTTGCGCCTTGGTGCCGTACTGGAGCGCGAAGATCCCCGCGACGCGTTGCTCGCCGCCCAGCCCGCGAGCCTTGAGGCACTGCCCCATGGTGCGCGTCTTGGCACCGCGTCCGTGCGACGTAAGGCGCAAGCACTGCGGGCACGGCCTGATCTGTGCATCGAGCTGCTGCGTGGCAACGTCGACACCCGCCTTCGTCGCCTCGACGAACAGCACTTCGACGCCATCCTGCTCGCCTTTGCCGGTCTCAAACGTCTGGGTCTGGCGAAGCGGCCACTGAACCTGCTCGACAGCGACAGCTGGTTGCCCGCGTTGGGCCAGGGCGCAGTCGGCATCGAACTGCGCAGCGACGACACCCGCACCCAGGCTGCGGTCGCACCCTTGCGCCATACCCCCACCGAGATTGCCCTGACATGCGAGCGTGCCTTTCAAGCTGCGCTCGACGGATCCTGTCGCACACCGATCGCAGGACTGGCGCAGATTCAGGGCAATGAGCTGCATTTTGCCGGCGAAGTCCTCGCCCCGGACGGTCGGGATTTTGTCAGCCGGCGCGTCGTTCACGTGCTTTCCGCAGCTCCGCTTGAAGACGCAGCCCGCCTTGGTCACGAAGCTGGGGCAGCGCTCAGGTCCAAAGCGGCACCCTGGCTCGCGCCCGCATGCGGCTGATCGTCACCCGCCCGGCAAGCGATGGCCAGCGAACGGCGCAGGCACTTGCTGCTCGAGGCCATGTCGCGATCCTGGCTCCGGTACTTGAAATTCACCTGCGTCAGGGCGCGGCCCTTGACCTCGATGAGGCTACCGCGCTGGTCGCCACCAGCGCCAATGCCGTACGCGCTCTGGCCCGGCGCACGCACAGGCGCGATCTGCCGCTCTTTGTGGTTGGCCCGCACAGTGAAGCGGTAGCGCACAGCGAAGGCTTTACCACGATCCACAGTGGCCGGGGTGGCGTCACCGCGCTGCTTCCTCTCCTCGAGAGCCAGCTGCGGCCAGAAAATACAGTCCTGTTTCACGCGGCCCCGGCCCAGAGCACCGGGACACTGGAAGAGGAGCTGACCGCGCGCGGCTTTTCGCTGCGGAGCGAGATTCTTTACGAAGCCCGCGCTGCCTCCACATTGCCGCATGCGGCACACGAAGCCCTCTTGGCTGGCACCGCCGATGGCGTACTGCTCTATTCGCCGCGCAGCGCCCGGATCTTCGCCAGGCTGGTCGAAGAGGCAGCTCTTGCCCCGAACTGCAGGCACCTCATCGCGTACTGCATCAGTCCGGCGGCGGCGGCCGGCCTCGGCGGACTACCCTTCGCCGCCCGGCGCAGCGCCACGCACAGCGACGAGAGCGGCATGATGGCGCTGCTGGCACCGTGAGAGGACAAAGGTGCAGGCTTGGGGGGCGCCAAGCTTGTTCCAAATCGACCCCGCCCCTATAGATTTGCAGCTTGCCACTGAGTGGGAAGGGATGACGGACGCAGAACCGCACCGGCCTGCCGAAGAAATGGCGCCACGGCCCGCCGCCTTCAGCGCTATTCCCCAGCCGGAAAAAACCGATGGGCCAGGTGCGCCGGAGCGCCGCCGTCCGCTCTGGTTTGATGCCGCCGAAGCAGTCATCGGCTGGTTCATCCTGCTCATCCTTGCCGCCGTGGGCGGCGCTCTCATCGTGGTCTACTGGCCCTGGATCAGCGGCAATGGCGCGGGTGAAACTGCAATGTCAGATCGCGTCAGCGCGCTGGAGCGCCAGGTCGGACAACTTGCTGCCGGACGCGCACCTCAAGCGGCCGCCGCGAGTTTCGCCGCTGTAGAACGACGTCTGGACGATCTCAAAAACCGGGTTGATGCCGACGAGGCCCGTCTCAGCGCCGTCGAGAAGTCTCAGAACAGCAGCTCGGGCGCGGACAGCGGTGACGTCGCGACGCTCAAATCCGCGATTGCCAAAAACAGTGCAGCTCTTGCCGCTCTGCAGCAAGAGCTCAAAGGTCCACTGCTCGCGCAGACCGGTCATGAGGCTACCGCCACAGCGCTCGGACGCATGCCAGCTCCCGTAATCATTGCCCGGCTCAACGCAGCATTGACGCGAACCACCGCAGAACTTGCGAGCCTGACCCAAAGCGTACACCAGCTTGGTGCGCAGCTTGCCGCACTCGACCAGCGTGTGGCGCAACTGGCAAAGCGCGCGCCACCGCCTGATCTGCGTCAGCAGCTTCAATCCTTGGCGTCCAAAAGTGCTGTTGCCGAACTCGATCAGCGCATCGCGCGCATTGAACGTGACACGCCCTCACAGGTGATGACGAAGGCTGCAGCGATGCTGGCCCTGTCCGAGCTGGTGCGGACCAGTTCCAGCGGCGCACCCTATCGGACCGAATTCGATGTACTGAAGGCGCTGGTGCCGGCCTCGCCAGCGCTGACGGTGCTGGCGCGCCACGCCGCGAGCGGTGCGCCAACGGTGAGCGAACTTGCCCGCCGCCTCGATGCAGAGAGCGAAGTCATCGAGGACGCTGAGCGCCTTGCTTATGCGCATAACTGGCTCGCACGGCTCTGGGTGAAACTGGGACACCTGGTTTCGGTGCGAAGGGTCGGGACGGCCTCGGGCAATACGACTGATGCCCGGCTTGCGCACGCAAGACGCGCACTTGCCCACGGCGACGTGGCGGACGCTATCCAGGATATCGCCGGTCTTGACCGGCCCGCCCGTCAGCCCGCCGCGGCCTGGCTGAGCGCTGCGCAGTCCCGTCTTGCCATCGACAGTGCAACTGCCGCGTTGACCAGGATGATGCTCGCCCCGCATGGCAATGCGCACAAAGCCGGCAACAGCGCCAAGAGCAAATGATGAGACGCATACTGGGATTTTTTGCGTTTGCCGTGATCGCAGCCTTTGCTGCCGTCTGGCTGGCCAGCCTCAAGGGTCATTTCGATCTCGAAATCGGTGACTGGCAGATCCACATGTCGGCGGGCCTTTTCGTAGGCGCGGCGGCACTCTTTGCCCTGAGTGCGGTGGTTCTTGCGCGTATCCTCAGCCTTATTTTCGGTGCTCCAGGCAGCCTTGGACAGTGGTGGCAGCTACGGCGCAGGCGCCGCGGCGAAGATGCCCTGTCGCGGGCCCTCCTTGCCGCCGCTGCAGGTGACGCGCCCGAAATCGAACGCTGGAGCAAACGTGTCAGCCCGGATCTGGTGGCATCACCCCTCGGCCTGCTTTTGGCCGCACAGGCGGGCGCACTTGCCGAAGATGACAAGGCCCAGCGCGCGGCCTGTGAGGCAATGTTGACTCACGAGAATACTGAATTTCTCGGCCTGAAATGGCTGATCGAAGACGCGCTGAAGCGTCACGACCGCGAGCGGGCCATCGAGCTGGCGGACCGGGCCTACGCCCTCAGACCTCACACCGTGTGGCCGTCCAACACCCTGTTCGAACTGAGAGCCGCACATGCTGAATGGACCGAGGCCACTTCGGTGCTTGATGCCGCGGCGAAGGCCCGCCTGGTCCCGCCTGACATTGCCAGGCGCCGGCGCGCCGTTCTGTTGGCCGTTCGCGCGACCGAGGCCGAAACCTCCGATCCGAAGCAGGCCCTCACCTTAGCCCTTCAGGCTCTCGACCTGGCGCCCGGATTACTGCCTGCTGCAGTGCTGGCGGCGCGACGGCTTGTCTATGCCGGCAAGGACAGCCGTGCTGAAGACATCATCGAAAAGGCCTGGTCGCACACGCCGCATCCGGATCTCGCCATAGCGTATGGCGCCCTTCATCCGCGCGAAACCGCGCCTGAACGCAGCGAACGCTTGCTGCGTCTTGCCGGATTTTGTCCGCAGCATTTTGAAAGCTGTGTGCTCGAAGCCGAGCAGCATATCGTCATGAGCAGATGGGCCGATGCCAGACGCGTGCTGACGCCCTGGACGGCCAGCCCTGTGCCGGCGCGCATCTGCGTCCTCTTCGCCGAAATCGAAGAGCGTCAGCACCACGACGCTGTTGCGGCCCGCAGCTGGCTGTTGCGTGGCGTGCAGGCGCCGCGCGACAGTGACTGGTGCTGTCATCGGTGTGGTTGGACGAGTCCGAAATGGAGTGCGATCTGCGGCCAGTGCAGCAGCTTTGATACGCTTGACTGGAACGCCCCACAAAAGCCCGGACAGGACACGGTGCCGTCCGGCGACATGAGTGTGGCGGCAGCAGCGGCGCCAGCCATGCGCCCAACCGAGGCAAGCCAGGCTGGCCCGCTCACAGCCTCGCCACGGCCTCCCGATGATCCCGGTCCTGATGGTGCCGGATTTAATGATCCCAAAACACCTAGCGGCGCGTCGTCGTGACACCTTCGATCTAGGTCAGCCGCGTTTGAAGGCGGTGATCATGATCGTGCCCGTGGCGGTTGCTATCAGCCTGCCATCCTCTCGCGCAAGGCTTGCCTCAAGAAAACTGATCTGCCGTCCGCGCTTGCGCACGCAGGCCTCGGCAATATGGCGCCCTGCACCAGCCTGGTTGAGATAGCTGACCTTCATCTCCAGCGTCGGCGCGATTTCTCCCCACGCCAGCACCAGACCTGCAGCGACCGACAGAACATCATCCATGACACACGCAATGGCACCGCCATGCACTGCACCAAAACGATTGAACTGCGCCTCGCTCAGCTCGTAGCCAATCTGGCACCAGCCGCCTTCGGTATCGATCTGCAGAAGTTCCTGGCCGAGCCAGGCGGCACAAGGTGCCGGCCGTTTGAGTATGGCCTGAATATTGGCCGGGTATTGATCCCTCTTTGCTGGATCGACAGCTTCGCGCATCACGATGGGCTCCAAAACGTGTCTGTCTTTACCAGACGCTTCCAGCGCAGTTTGGCGTCCTTCCACGAGGTGCTGGCACGTTCCAGGTGCCAGCCATAAACGGTTCCAGCAGCGAAGCTCAGATTGCTCTGGGCGCCCTCAGGAGCCCCGAACGGCGCGTCGACAATCTCCTCAAGAATGCGTCGCGCAACCGCAAGATCCTGCAAACCTCCGAGCACGTCCTGCATCAGCGACAGTCTGCGGACAAACGGCTTGACCGCCTTTGCATCATAGAGCGAGGCGAAAAATTCGAGTGTGTAGCGCAGCTTCTTGAGGGCGATACGCAGTCTGTGTCTTTGGGATTCATCCAGGTTCTGCAATTTGCGCGCCCGCTTCCGGGCCCTGCGAAAGCAATGCGCAAGCTGGTGATCCGCCAGCTCGCGGGCCGGCAGGTCGAACCGCAACAGCCGCTCGTCATTTCCGCCTTCAGCAACAGGCTCATACCAGACGCGCTGTTCGATTGCCTGTGTCAGATCGCGCAGGAAGTTGTGAAAGGCAAGGCTCGCGACAGTGTGCACGGCGGCCTGCCAGGCGGTATCACGCCGCGCCTCGGCGCGCTGGCGCAGTTCTGCGAAAGCCGGCTGCAGACTGGCATCGGCCTGCGCCGGCGCCAGAAGCTCGCCAAGAAACACATCCATGTCACGGGCCGGCCCCAGCCCCGCAGCCAGAAGCTTTGCGCGCATGCGCAGGGCTTCGAGCGAGGGGGTACGAAAATCCGGACCAAATGCGACAAGCGCCACGCGCAAGCGGCGCAGTGCCACCCGCAGCTGGTGCACCCCTTCAGGTTCACGGCTCTGCGTTACCGCCGGCACATTGGCAACGATGTGGGCACGGCAATGATCAAGGATTCGGTAAAAAGCGTCGCTGGCGGTCGCCTCGGGAGGAAGTACCCAGATGCCCGCTTTGCTTGCCAGAAGGCGCGCCGGTCCTGGTGTCAATTCCGCACCCACACGGGTGGGCCTGCGCGAAGGTCCGCCAGCGCGCGCCGGACTGCGCCGCCGTGCCAGCGCTTCGCCGAGGCGTAATTCGTACTGCTCTTCGAGGGGAACGGAGCTCCGGCTCACGGAGGGTCCCTGTAGCGAGGCTTTCTTCCCATCACTTCCCACGAATCCGACCTCGCGGCAACGCTCCCTGAGGTCACGCCTTACGTACGGGAAGGCCTGCGGCGGCAAGCGCCGCACGGGCGTCCGCAATGCTGGCCTGACCAAAGTGAAAGATCGTAGCGGCCAGTACGGCGCTGGCATGGCCCTCGACCACACCGGCGACGAGGTCATCAAGTCCGCCGACACCGCCGCTCGCAATCACCGGAATCTCAACACTATCGGCAATGGCGCGGGTGAGGGCCAGGTTATAGCCCGTGCGCGTGCCATCGCGGTCCATCGAGGTCAGAAGGATTTCACCGGCGCCATAGTCCGAGAGCCGCCGTGCATGTGCCACAGCATCAAGCCCGGTTGGCGTGCGACCGCCATGGGTAAAGACTTCAAACTCTCCGGGCTTCACCTCCTTGGCGTCGATCGCTGCCACGATGCACTGGCTACCGAACTTTTCGGCTGCGTCACGGACAAACTCCGGCCGCCGTACCGCTTCGGTGTTGATCGAGACCTTGTCTGCACCTGCAAGCAGCAGCGAGCGGATATCGTCCAGCGTGCGGATTCCTCCGCCAACCGTCAAAGGCATAAAGCATGCTTCAGCGGTACGTTGCACCACGTCAAGGAGGATACTCCGATTTTCGTGGCTTGCAGTAATATCGAGGAAGCACAGCTCATCGGCGCCTGCTGCATCATAGAGGATCGCCTGTTCCACGGGATCGCCGGCATCACGCAGATTGAGAAAGTTGACGCCTTTGACGACCCGACCGTCCTTGACATCCAGACACGGAATTATGCGGATGGTCAGCATCTCAACGCATCCTCGCCAGCGACGCGATGTTGAACAGCGCCCGACCGCATACAGCTTCACTCGGTATCGCCGTCGTCTTGCACAACGCCTCGGTTTCGAGCAACACATCGAGAGCAGACTGTAAACGCAGTGCGCTCCATCGGCTAACCTGCGCGCGAAACGTACTTTGCCGCGAAAAATGCACCGGCGGGCGCAGCTTCTTCAGGGCTCCCTCCAGAGGCTCGCCGCGGTCGACAAGTGTGCGCACCTGAGCCAGACGCTGGAAATGCGACAGGGCGATGCGGACTATGGCCACAGGTGAGGTGTCGTGCGCCCACAAACGGGACAGGGCGAGATCGAGCTGCTGCCAGTTGCCTTCCCCCGCTGCATCACAGACTTCCTCAGTTCTTGCTTCAGCCTCGTCTCCCATCACCGCGCGCACATCCTCGGCGGTCACCTTACCGCTGTCGCGGGCGTATAGTGCGAGTTTTTCCAATTCGCGCCTGGTCACGCCCCGATCCGAACCAAGGCGGGCCACCGCCTCTTCAACCGCGTCGCCTGTGATGGCGAGCCTTTCTTCCTTCATCGCATCGCGTACGACCTGTGCCAGATCGCGAGCTGAATCGGCATAACAGGCAAGGGCTGCGGCATTGGCAGCGTCTTCGAACACCTTGCGCAGAGCCGATCCCTTAGCCAGATCGGCAGACTCGACCACAACCAGTGCATCACCGCTCGGAGCTGCCAGGAAGCTGGCCAAGAGTTTGGCAAGGCTATTGCCTGCGCCGCGCACGCGCACCACACGGCGTCCGCCCAACATCGAAATCGCCGCGGCTTCATCGGCAAGCCGGGCTGGGTCTGCGCTCAAAGCGGCGTCATCCAATTCGCTGACCTGGAACGCATCATTCAGATCCGGCACGACACTGCGAGCCAGGCGCTCCGCCCGTTCCCGCACGAGCCCACTGTCGGGCCCAAACACCAGAGCCGCGACAAGCCCGTTCGGCGGCCTGGCGACAAACCTGTCTGCCTCATGGTTCTTGACGATCATGAGGTGGGCCTGTGTCGGGCGAAGAAGACGCCGAGATCCATGCGGATGCGCTGGGCAATGTCCTCAGCAGCCCGGCGCTGCGCATCTCGCCTGGCCATTAGGGTGGAATAGAGAGAGGTCGCCGAGGATGGCGGCACGTTGTAGGCCGACAACGCCTCTTCGGTACCGCTTGTGATATCTTTGCCCTGTTTCAGGTCGTAGAGCTGGTAGGTGGCATTAAGCTGATAATTGTAGCGGGTAATCGTGGCATTTGGCTGGATGGCAACGCCCTGACGCGATTGAACCAGCGTAATGGTCAATTGATACCGGGCCCCCGCTGCGTCCGGGCGCGACTGGAGCAGATCAATCAGGGTGTTGCGCAGATTGTAGCCAGCCTCATCGTCTGCGATGGGCGGGACGTAGATCGATGCAAATATGCCCGCCGCACCCGGATCGGCGCCGTAACGGCCATAGAGCGGACGAAAGCCACATCCGCTCAGTCCGAGCGCCAAGACGAGTACGGCCAATCGCTTGATCATACGACAATATTGACGATGCGATCCGGTACGACGATGATTTTCTTGGGCGCCCTGCCCTCCAGCGCGCGCTGCACCGAGTCGAGAGCAAGCGCAGCCCGCTGAGCGTCTTCCTTCGCCGTGCCTTTGGCAAGCTCGAGCGTTCCACGCAGCTTGCCATTGACCTGGACAGCGAGGGTAACCTCGGTGGCGCGCACAAGCTCGGGATCGGCCTTGGGCCATGGCGTCTTGGCAACAAGTCCCGACTGACCCAGATGCTGCCAGCACTCTTCAGCCAGATGTGGCATCATCGGGCCTATCAGCAGAACCAGGCTCCTGAGCGCCTCAAGACGTGCTGCAGCACCCGCCTTGCTCGCCGATATCTCATTGGCCAGGGTGTAGACTTGGGCCACGGCGCGATTGAAGCGCAGTGCCTCGAGATCTTCGGTCACTGCAGCAATGGCGCGATGAGTGGCCCGCCGCAGCGCCAGGTCCGTGTCCGCTGCATGCACCGGCATAGCAGCATCGCTCAGGTCTTCAGCCTCACTGACAAGCCGCCAGATACGCTGAACAAATCGCCAGCATCCTTCAGCGCCTTCTTCCGTCCATTCGATATCACGTTCCGGTGGCGTATCAGAAAGCATGAACCAGCGGATCGTGTCGGCACCAAAAAGATCAATGATTACTTCAGGCGCAATCACATTCTTTTTGGATTTGCTCATCTTTTCCGATGGGCCCAATGCCAGCGCCTGCGAGGTACCCTTCAGAAACGCCTTGCCGTCTCGCTTTTCGACATCAGCAGGCTCGACCCAGGCACCGTCGGCGGTTTTGTAGGTCTCATGACAGACCATGCCCTGCGTGAACAGGCCGGCAAATGGCTCGTCGAGATCGGTATAGCCGCATTTGTGCAGCGCCCGCGTAAAGAAGCGTGAATAAAGCAGATGCAGGATCGCATGCTCGATGCCGCCAATATACTGGTCGACCGGCAGCCAGCGCGCGATCGCCGAGCGGTTTAGCGGCGTGTCCGCGTCCACGTCGGCAAAGCGGGCAAAGTACCAGGACGAGTCGACGAAGGTATCGCAGGTATCGGTCTCCCGTTCCGCGGGACCGCCGCATTTGGGGCAGCGCGTGATCTTGAAATCTGGATCGCTGTCGAGCGGATTGCCTGCCCCCTTGAAGGTGAGCTCCTGCGGCAGGCGTACTGGCAGGTTCTCCCGCCTTTCGGGCACGATGCCACAGGACGGACACTTGATCATGGGTATCGGGCAGCCCCAGGGGCGCTGGCGGGACACCAGCCAGTCGCGCAGACGATAATTGATCGTCCGAGAGCCTTTGCCCGCGCCTTCGATCAGGCTGGCGACCTTGTCTTTGGCCGTATCGACATCAAGACCATTGAGAAAGCGCGAGTTTATCAGCCGTCCGGGTCCGACATAGGCCTCCGTGTCGATCTGCACGGAAGCGACGCCTTCAGGAGCGACCACTGGCAAAACCGGCAGCTCGTACTTACGGGCAAAGTCGAGATCGCGCTGATCATGGGCGGGGCAGCCGAAGATCGCGCCGGTGCCATACCCCATGAGGACGAAATTGGCGACATAGACAGGCAGGCTCCACTCGGGATCAAGGGGATGAATGGCTCGCAGGCCAGTGTCAAAGCCTCGCTTCTCGGCGGTTTCGATGGCTTCTTCGGCGGTGCCGAGCCGGCGGCATTCGGCGACGAATGTGGCCAGGGCCGGGTCCTTGAGCGCCAGTTCGGCGGTGAGCGGATGATCTGGCGAGAGCGCGACGAAACTTGCGCCGAACAGCGTGTCGGGACGGGTCGAAAACACCTCCACCTCGCCACCGCCGGCCAGCGCGAAGCGAAAGCGCAGGCCCGCCGAGCGACCGATCCAGTTGCGCTGCATGATCCGGACTTTTTCCGGCCAGCGCTCCAGGCTCTCCAGACCGCTCAACAGGTCTTCGGCAAAATCCGTGATGCGGAAGAACCACTGGCTCAGCTTCCGCCGTTCGACCAATGCTCCCGAGCGCCAGCCGCGTCCGTCGATCACCTGCTCATTGGCGAGCACGGTGCCATCCACCGGGTCCCAGTTCACATCGGCTTCGGCGCGGTAAACAAGCCCGGCCTCATAGAGATCCAGGAACAGGTGCTGCTGGTGCTTGTAATACTCGGGATCACAGGTGGCGAATTCCCGGGACCAATCAATGGAGAGCCCCATCTGCTTGAGTTGGGCCCTCATTGCCGCAATGTTCTGGTAGGTCCAGTCGCGTGGATTTACACCCTTTTCCCGAGCAGCATTTTCCGCTGGCAAGCCAAACGCATCCCAGCCCATGGGATGAAGAACATCATAGCCCTGTGCCCGCCGGAAACGGGCAATGACATCACCCATCGTGTAATTGCGCACGTGCCCCATGTGAATGCGCCCGGACGGATAAGGGAACATCTCAAGCACATAATATTTGGGTGCGTCTGGTATGCGCCCGGCGGCAAAGACATCAGCGGCCTCCCAGGCCGCCTGCCAGCGCATTTCCGATTCCTTGGCGTTGTAGCGCGCCATTGCGTCAGTCCTTGCTGACCGCGCCGGTGCTTTTGCGGCGCACGGCGCGGATATTGGTTCTAGTCTGTGGTCTGGCTGGACAGACGAAGCTCACGCGCGCGCGTCAGGATCGCGTCCTCAAGCTTGGTAGCCGTCTGCGGATTGACCGCTGCGTCGACCCACTGGCCGTCAGCCTGCCTGGTCTGGCGGAAGACCGCGACCTTGATGCCGTCAGCGCGCAAGGTTCGTGAAAGAATATACACGGTCACCTTGGTCCGCTCATTGGGTGCATTTTTGGGCGTGTACCAGTTTGTAATGATTACCCCGCCGAACGGATCAGCCGACGCCAGAGGCATAAAGCTCAGCGTGTCGAGACTCGCATGCCAGAGATAGGAATTGACGCCGAGGGTGATCTTGCCGCCGCTATTGCTCGATATTACGGCAGAACTTCCATTGCTGTCTGCGGTTGTGCCGCATCCGGCAAGAGCAAGGCAGCACAGAAGAATGGCAATGGCGCGCATGAGATCTCGATCGTCCCTTGGAGAGGAGCCCCTGGGCGGGTCCGTCGGGCGCTTATAAAGGCAGCTTTTCCGGCTGGCAAATATTCCAGACGGCATTGGCAGGCTTTAGTCGTACGACCCGGGTCCCGATACCGGTTTCCGGCCCCCCGCGCAGCGTGGGGCCGGTTCCAGGCCTATTCAGCTGCTTGGCGGACCGGACTTTCGAAATGATAGTCATCGGGGTCAACCTGCCGCGTTGCCTGCCAGTAATCGACCAGCAGGAATGGCCAGTTCTGCGTCACCCGCCCCTTGGCATTCTTGTACCAGCTTGACACCTGAGGAGCACCCCACGCCATTTCCAAATTGCCCCGATCGATCTTGTCGTTGAAGGCGTCATGAACCTGCTTTTTGACTTCCAGGGCTGCCGCACCGCGCTCCAGCATGGTTGCGATACAGCTGGCGATGTAGCGCATCTCGCATTCCGAGAAGAAGATGATCGAGCCATTGACGACAATGTTGGTATTGGGCCCATACATCATGAAGAAATTGGGGAAGCCCGGCACCGTGATACCAAGATAAGCCCTGGGATCGCCGTCCCACATCGTGTGCAGATCAACTCCACCCCGACCCTTGACCCGCATCGGCGCCAAAAACTCGCTGGCCTGAAACCCGGTGCCATAGATCAGAACATCGACAATGACATGCCGGCCCGAGCGGGTGATAAGTCCGTCCGGCACGATCTCGGCGATGGGATCGGTAATGAGCTCGACATTGTCGCGCTTGAGTGTCGACAACCACACACCATTGTCGCGCACACTGCGTTTACCGCCCATCGGGTAATTGGGAATCACCGCAGCTGCAAGATCCTGCCGGTCGGCGACCTGCGCCAGCATGTACTGCGTCAGGGCTTCGCGCAGCATGTCGTTTTCGGCACTGACGGAATCGGTGCGTGAGGTCCAGGCCGGATCGCGCTTGACCATGGGCAGGATGCCGTCGGTCATCATCCAGAAGATCCAGAAGCGATACCATTGCGCGTAGTAAGGTACGTGCTTCAGCAGGAATTTCTGCCCTTCGGGAACATCATCGTGATAGTTGGGCGTCGGCCCAAGCCATGGCGGCGTGCGCTGGAATACCTTGAGCTCACCGACGCGGGGCGC